>NZ_JAFLWD010000019.1:0-75368 GCF_017316105.1 Candidatus Enterococcus ikei | reverse complement strand
TTTTGCTTGTTCTTTATTTTATTGTAGAAATATGCTTAAAGATAGGATTCAATAGCCTTCCACGCTTCTTCTTTACCTTCTTTGGTTTGTGAAGAAAAAAGAATGAAATGGTCAGATTTATCAAAATCCAATGCTTTCTTGATAATACTTTCATGTTTATTCCATTTACCGCGAGGGATCTTATCTTTTTTTGTCGCAACAACAATCACAGGAATTTCATAGTATTTTAAAAACTCATACATTTGAATGTCTTCTTGTGTCGGTGCATGACGTAAATCAACCAAGGAAACGACTGCTTTTAATTGTTCTCTTGTGGTCATATACGTCTCGATCATTTCGCCCCATTTTGCTCGTTCCGTTTTTGAAACTTTTGCGTATCCGTATCCAGGAACATCGACAAAATGCAACGCATTTTCGATCAAATAAAAATTCAACGTTTGAGTCTTTCCTGGTTTTCCAGAAGTTCTAGCTAAATTTTTACGATTGATAAGTGTGTTGATGAATGATGATTTCCCTACATTTGAGCGACCTGCTAAAGCAATCTCAGGAAGTTCTGTCTCAGGATATTGTTTTGGTGAAACTGCACTAATAATGATTTCTGCATTATGAACATTCATATTTTGACCTCCAATCCTATTAATTTCAATAAAAAATGGTGGGACAAAAGCAGTTCTTTCACAAACAAGCTGAAATTGACAAAAAGTAGAAAAGTACTTTTCGTCAATTCTCTCTTGCTTCTCAGAACTAAACGCTTCTGTCCCAACCTCAATTAACCAGCTTTTTTGTCTTTTTTATTATAAACGATCGCTGGTTTACCTGTACCTTCAACAGCCATCTCAGTAATAATGACTTTTTCGATCGTTTCATCTGATGGTACATCGAACATTACGTCCATCATTATCTCTTCAATGATTGAACGTAAGCCACGTGCTCCTGTATTCCGCTCAATTGCTTTATTAGCAATCGCACGTAACGCCTCTGGTTCAAACTCTAATTCAGTATCATCTAAAGATAATAATTTTTGGTATTGTTTGACTAACGCATTTTTCGGTTCAGTCAATATACGAACCAAGTCATCTGTCGTTAGTTTTTCTAAAGCGGCAGTAACTGGTAAACGTCCGATAAATTCAGGAATCAAACCAAATTTCAATAAATCTTCTGGAATGATTTGCTGCATCACACTTTCACCTTCGTTAAGCTTGCTGTTTTTTGTACCAAAACCGATCGTTTTTTCACCTAGACGATTTTTGACGATTGTTTCGATACCATCAAAAGCTCCACCGACAATAAACAAGACGTTCGTTGTATCGATTTGGATAAATTCTTGATGAGGATGTTTGCGTCCGCCTTGCGGTGGTACACTAGCAACAGTTCCTTCCAAGATTTTAAGTAAAGCTTGTTGAACTCCTTCACCTGAAACATCTCTAGTAATTGATACATTTTCACTCTTACGGGCGATTTTATCAATTTCATCGATATAAATAATGCCTTTTTCAGCACGCTCTACATTAAAATCAGCAGATTGTAATAGCTTCAATAGAATATTTTCTACATCTTCTCCCACATACCCTGCTTCAGTTAAGCTTGTAGCATCCGCAATCGCAAATGGTACATTCAGTGTTCTAGCCAATGTTTGGGCTAAAAATGTTTTCCCAGAACCCGTTGGTCCAATTAAACAAATATTGCTCTTTTGTAATTCTACTTCTTCAGAGCTTGAATTTTCTGATTGATTTACACGTTTATAGTGATTATAGACAGCCACTGCTAATGAGCGCTTTGCCTGATCTTGTCCAATTACATATTCGTTTAAGACATCCAATATTTCTTGAGGTTTTGGGACATCCGTTAGTTCACGTACGGCTTCGTCGTAAAATTCTTCATCAATAATCTCTTTACATAAGTCGATACATTCATTACAAATATAGACACCTGGTCCAGCAACGATCTTCTTCACTTCTTCTTGTGTTTTACCACAGAATGAACAGCGAACTGCACCATTGTTGCTATTTGTATTATCGTACATGCGTGTCACCCCTCTAAAATTAAAAATGACTGTCGTTACAGTCTTAAGATATAATAGCATAAATCAAGTGAAAATGCGAACATTGGATTTGTAAAGATTTACTAAATATAGGAATTCTTATGGTATACTAAAAGAGTTAAATCAATTGCTGCTTCTTTTAAAAGAGCAGTAAAAAATGGAGGGAATTTCATGCTGGAACAAATTTTATTAGGGACTTATACACGTAGAGAAAGTAAAGGAATTTATCAGATTGCACTGGATACAGAGAAAGAAACTCTTTCTGATGCATCTTTATTAGTAGAAGAAACTAGCCCGACATACTTAGCACTAAATCAAAAAGGTGACCTTTTCAATGTGACCTCTGTTGATGGTGAAGGCGGCATGGCAGCTTACAAGAATACTAACGGACAGTTTGATTTGATCAATAAAGTAACCGAAGCTGGCGCTCCTCCATGTTATGTAGCGATTGACGAAGAAAAACAACTGGTTTTTGGTGCTAATTATCATCAAGGAATCGTTCATGTTTATCGTATTTTAACCGATGGACGTTTAGAAGATACAGATAAGATTGTTCATGATGAAGCGACTGGTCCTCATGAAAATCAAGACAATGCCCATGTTCATTATACAGATTTAACACCTGATCGCCGTTTAGTCGTTTGTGATCTTGGTACAGATCGTGTTTATACGTATGATGTAAGTACAGAGGGTAAATTATCCGAGGTAGCTCAATATGTGGCAGAACCTGGTACTGGTCCTCGTCATTTAGTTTTCCATCCCAATAATCAATTTGCTTATCTGTTTGGTGAATTAGACAGTACAGTGACCGTTTTAGCTTATAATGCAACTGATGGTTCATTTGAACAAGTTCAAAAAGTATCGACTTTACCTGATGGATTCAACGAATTCAATGGCGGTGCCGCGATTCGTATTTCGGCTGATGGACGCTTTGTTTATGCATCAAACCGTGGACATGATTCAATTGCTGTTTTTGCCACATCTGAAGATGGTAGCAAAGTGGATCGTGTGCAGTTGATTTCTACAGAAGGCGACATTCCAAGAGATTTTGATTTAGATCCAACTGGTAAATTTGTGGTTGCAGCCAATCAAAATACAGATAATTTAACACTTTATCGTCGAGATGAAGAAACTGGTCTTTTGGAAATGATTCAAAAAGATGTTTACGCCCCTGAATGTGTGTGTGTTTATTTTAAATAAAATCAACTTAGAATAATTATACTAAAAATACTATACTCAACAGTTTTAGATGTTCAGCAAATCTTTCTGTTGGTTATAGTATTTTTTTGTCTTTATAAGTGGATTAATTTTCATATTTCCTGACTTCTGATTTTGATTCTTGGATCATTTCAATTGTCTTATCGAAATTCCGTGATGCATAAGCATAGAATAATACATCAACAACAATAAATTGATCGTGTAGAGAGGTCGTTGCCGCACTTCTTAGAACAGCTTCATTGGAACGAACGGTTTGTAAGGCGTATTCAACTTTATTCGTCAACGTATTATTCCCGAATTGAGATAAACCAATTGTTTTTAATTGATGTTTTTTAGCAACATCCAGCAAGCGTAGAACTTCTTTGGTTTCTCCTGAATGCGAAATACAGAAAAAGACAGCATTTTTAGGTGCAGCAACTAAAATGGTCACTAATACGTGAGAGTCCTGCACACAAACAACCGTTTTACCAATTCGATTCCATTTTTGCGCAATATTTTCTGCAACTAAATATGAAGCGCCGATGCCAAAAACATAGATAATCGGTGCTGTGACTAATACATCAACAATTGTTTCAATTCGTTGTTCATTGAGCAAAGCAACTGTTTCCTGCATTGATTGGTACGCATTACCTAATAATTTTGTCTTGATTTCATCAACTGTTGCATTTGCTGTAATATCTGAATAGCCTTCATAAACAGGCGCTTCAATTTCAGCTGATAGTCGGATTTTTAATTGTGTAAAACTTGGCACATCGATTTTTTTGCAAAATCGAATCACGGTTGCAGGACTGGTTCCTGCGTATGTCGACAACTCAGAAGCAGTCATATCGATCACCATTGAGGGATTGTCCAAAATAACTTTACCGATTTTTCGTTCAGAATTCGGTAAGATATCCAACATACTGATAATTCTTCCCTGAATATTTTCACCACTCATTAATTCATCTCCCTTTTTTTATTTTTCCAAACTTTTTTCAAAAATATGTACGTTTGAAATGGGGGGGCAAAAGTAAAAAGCACTTTTGTTTCACACACTAACTACGAATAAACGGTGGAAACAGAAGCAACCTCTTCGGAAATAAGCTGAAATTCACAAAAATTTGAAGATCAATTTCCGTGAATTCCCTCTTATTTCTCGAGGTTAAACACTTCTGTCCCATCCTCCTCAAACAAGTATAGCTAATCAATAATAGGTAATACTTCCTAAAGGTACCGCTTTTTTCGCACCTGTTGCATTTGGTACATTACCCGTACAATGCTGCAAGGTTTGATTTGCCAAAACAGCCATTGCGATCGCTTCTTTTGCTTCCGATGAATATCCGATTTCTTCTTGAATCAAGACTTGAACATTAGGTAGCTCTTGTTTGATCATTGAGACTAACGTTTGATTGTAACTACCGCCCCCACCTATGATCAGTTCTGTGTCTCCCTCGATAAACTCTTTGACCGCTTTTGCAATAGATTTAGCTGTAAACATGGTCGCTGTTGCTATGAAATCTTCTGGCGGCAATTGCCATTTTTTCAAAAGCGTTGCGGTAAACTGTTTCCCAAAATCCTCTCGTCCAGTAGTTTTCGGGTAGGATTTTTGAATGTAAGGATGAGTCATTAATTCTTTTAGCAATGCTTGATCAACGGTTCCCCGACTAGCGTGTAAGCCGTCTTTATCATACTCTTGATCAAAGAAATATAGGCATAATTCATTCATGATCACATTTCCAGGACCGGTATCAAAAGCAACTATATCAGCTAACTTTCCAGATTTAGGAATCACTGTCACATTACCGATACCACCAATATTTTGTAATAACCTTGTGGTATCAGGCTTTTGATACAAAATGTATTCTGAATACGGAACAATTGGTGCTCCTTGACCGCCAACGGCCATGTCTCGTTCTCTGAAATTGGAAACAACAGTGGTTTTCGTCCGTTCGCATATTACCGCAGGATCCCCGATTTGAAAAGTCGAAGCGTAAAAATCAGCACGAGCAAAAGGAATATGAAACAGTGTTTGTCCATGACTTCCAATAAATGACAGCTCATCTGAGGAAATTCCTGCTTTATCACAAACCATTAAAACTGCTTTGGCAAATAGTTCACCTAATTCAATATTCAATGAACAAATTTTTTCTACATCTGAACTTTCTAGCGACAAAGTTTCACGAATTTTTTGAAGCGTCTTCTCCTCAAATGGACATGTCAAAAATTCCAGTAATTCAACCGATGTTGTTTCATTTTTTCCAGAAATTTCTACTAGCGCTGCATCAACGCCATCTAAAGATGTACCTGACATTAAACCAACTGCATAAACCATGAACTTCTCCTCTATTATACTGTTTTTATTTTTACTTGTCTTCACTGCTCAGTTGCATGGATGACCTCATGAAATCTAAATTTTTGCCATGGTTCTAAATAAGGTAATAACATTCGATCCGCTTGTATTATGCTTCCAACAACATTTGATTTTCCCGAATTTTCCATTGGCAATAAGGCGACTTGCAGTTCACCTGCATAATGTGCGTACAATGATGTTTCTATAATGATATCCCCTGTTTGCATATCTACTGTATTAAAAGGAACAAATTCGTGCCCTTTATATTTCACACGGCTTTGAGTCGATCGTACAACATAATCAGAAATATCTCCACGATTAAAGTGAAACTCTTCTAAAATTATTTTTCTTTCCGTTTCTGGTGTTGCTGGATCAATGACACAATCAAAGGTCAAACGATATGGATCGATTTCACTTAGTGCTTTGAGCTCCTCTTCTGAAGCAAACGCATTCGCAATAATCACATCATCGATCACACCTGTTGCCCATAAATGTTTGGCTTGTGTAGTTATCGGCCATGTTCGATGCATTTCTAAGGTGCATAGCCCTTCTTCTACTGGCCATGGTCCAATAGTTGCCGTAGGTGAATTAATAAACGCTGCCGTTTTAATGCCATGTTCTTTATATACTTTCGTTGTTTCAAAAAAATGTTCATAGTTTAAACCTGTATAACGATGAGGATAAAAATTGTGACAGCCTAACAACTTATCAGGATTCGCTTGATAGCTTAAAATATTTTCTAAATAGCGCGTACCTGAACTAATATTCAATTCGATTTCTAAATCTTGTGGATTAAACGTCATAATAGATTCTTCATTCCCTGTAAATCCCATATCTAAACGAATACCATCTGCTCCGATTTCTTTAAAAAAAGCTAAATCATCATAACTAATGCCTAATTCGCCAAAAACTTTAGGGCTGACATCTGCAATGACTTCCATCCCTAAAGATTTTCCATAAAAAATCGTTTCTGTAAATTCCTCCACGATTTTTTCTTTTCCTTCTTCCACAGACAACAAGCAAGTAAAGACTCGTTTAAAGTTATACTTTGCTGCTAAATCCATATAAGCTTTAATCTCTGTGACACTACTATGATTTGGGTATACTGAAATCCCTAATTTTCTCATTGCTTTTGCTCCATTTCATTCTATTCGTCTTTTTGCTTCTCTATAGAGTTTTAAGTCTGCTGATTTCTTTGTTCCTGCAATAAACGACTGCTTTCAAAAAAGACTACAGCTAGAAGTCCGCTAAAAACATATGCTCCTTGTTTGATTATTTCTGGTAAATTAGGAAATAGTAAGTTTGGAATCAACACTACTAAAAAAACAAGACAACCGATCAGCCAACGATTTGGCAATAAGTTTTTCTTTTTTAACCAATGAGTCAACAACAACCCACCACCCATGAATAAGATACAGCTTGTTAAAAATAGTACTTTTGTCATCTTTTCACATCCTTACTTTTAAATGAATTTCTTCGTTTATAAAACTCAAAAGAAATGATAAAAAAGAAATTCTTTCAGATATCCTTTCTCGTTTTATCATTTCTTAGATGGAACTTTTTTATTCTGCTATCGCATGTTCTTTTTCCAGTTCATTATTGTCATAAATCATAACAAATGGATAATAAATCACTACTGAGACAATGATCAAGGCAATACTTAATATTGCTGCTCGCCAGTCTCCTCCTGTAGCCAAGTATGCACCAATTGGTCCAGGAAGTGTCCACGGTGCTGTGAATATCACTCGGTTCACTAGTCCAAATTGTGTAGCAAACCAAGCAATCGTTCCAGTTACCATAGGTGTTAAAATAAAAGGAATGATCAGAATTGGATTCAACACGATCGGTGTTCCAAAAATCAAAGGTTCATTGATATTAAAAATAGCAGGAGCTAAAGTCGCCTTCCCTAATTTTGAAGCGAATTGAGATTTTGTTTTAAAGGCTAACAAAAGAGCCAAACCAATCGTACAACCTGAACCACCGATCCAGATAAACCATTGATAAAATGGTTCTGCTGCAATATTCGGCAATTCTTTTCCAGCTGCCATAGCTGCTGTGTTTCCGTCTAATAATTGTAACCATAAAGGTCTAGCTAATGAACCAACGATCGAAACTCCATGAATGCCAAAAGACCAAAAGAATGTCACCAAAAAAATGAGCAATAATACACTTGGCAAACTATCTGCTGCGCTTACTAAAGGGCTTACAATTTTAGATACTGTCGAATGCCAGTCAAAGCCAATGAAGTACGTCAGCGTAGAGATTCCTAAAATAACAATCAAGGTTGGTGTCAATGTTTCAAAAGATCGAGCAACAGCTGGCGGCACTTGCTCCGGCATTGTGATTTTGAATTTTGATTTATCTGTAATACGGTAAATTTCCACAGCAAGAATCGATGTAATGATCCCAACAAACATCCCTCCGCCGCCTAAATTAGCCATTGGCAAGACAAATCCTGATGTTCCGGCTGCATCTAGCGCTTCTACCGGAATATTGACTGGAACAAAGGTCAAAAGAAAAGCAATCGTTGACAAAATCCCACCAGAAATAACGTCTAAATTATACGTTTTAGCTAAACTCGCACCAATCCCAAATGTCGCATAAAGAGTCATGATGAACATCGTCATACGATACGGCATCAATATCGTTGCTGCGTTTGAGGTTAAAAACTCTGTCACACCCCAGCTAGCCGGCAACGGCGGAAAGGCAATAATCAAGAAAAACGAACCAATAATAATCAACGGTAATGTGGCAATGATTCCGTCTCTGATTGCACGTAAATGGCGTTGATTCGCCAATTTTGCCATTGGACCTGCTAAATGTTCTTCAATAAATTCAGTAAACTTTTTCAATAATCTCATCTCCTAATTTACATTTAACTACGTATAAAAGCCCTTACAAAAAACATTAGTTGAATAACAACATAATTGCGTATACTTATTTATTTTGTAATCGATCGACTAAACAATAATCACGAAATGCAACCAAACTGCTTTGCATGACACATGCTCCTCCTTTTTTAGATTTCCGATTTTTTATTGTTCATTATGCGTTCAAACTTCATCGATGATCAAACGATTTCTTCATCGACAAAACCATCATACAATCAAAGAACTTTTTTTTCAATATTTTTATATAAAAAAAGAAATAATATTTCCTTTTTTATTATTTAAATCAAAAAAATATCACTTTTAATAAAAAAGATATGACTGCGCTACAGATTTGTCACTCATCGCCTAAACAGATAAAGTCAGAATAAATAGAATTGAACAAGCCAATCATAAGCGTTCATTTTCCAACTATTTTTGATTGAAGCATTTGCTGGGAAATCTGTTTATTAACGTTTAATAATAAAAAACAAACTATATCGGAATATAAAAATAACTTCTACGTGCTTTCCATCTTTTCTTACCTTTTTTCACTTAGATAATCTTATCGAGTGGTCAAAAAAGCTCTAGTTTGAGACTATTTTTGGCCTAAAACAAAAATAAACTCCTCTATACTAAATTTATAGTAAAAGAAAGAAGGTTTAAATAAAAATGAAAAAGAACAAATGCTACATTTCTTTGGGAATATCATTACTAGCAGTTGTAGCCGTTGGTATTTTACAAACAACAGATGCATATGCTGACCCAACAACCAGTGACACAAACACAAAAATAGAGCAAAACGCTGGTAAACTACATGCAGGTGTACAATCTGAACTTATACAGTCTGAGGACACTAAGCTTTATCGTAAAACTCAGTTAGATAATACCTTTGGTGCTAGTAATAATCAATCGACGGGTGTTTACAAAAGAAGTACTGACAGTATTACGATCTATGTAGACGAACGTACCGATCAAACACAAATGCCGACTTACTCCATCTCACCAATCACATTGAATCAATACCGAGAAGGAAATTCAGAACAACTCACTTTGAAAAAAGGTAAAAACACAATTAACAATACAAGTGAAGGCATCATTCATATCCAAAATATTTCAAACACTACACCACAACAAAAATTAGTTGTAACAGTTGATGGTGGAATAAAATTACCTCGTTTTATCTTAGGAAAAACGACTGAAGCTGACTGGCAAAATCAAGTCCGACAAAACCCAAATGCACCCGGTTATGAATTGGTCGGCACTCATACTTTAGTCACTGGTTCTAAAGCTACACTGAACTATGTGAAAAGTCCAAAACAAATCGTGGAAACCTATGATAAAGTAGTCAAATTTCATGATGAATCATCTGGTTTAGACAATAGCTCTTCGTTACACAGAAGAAACCGAGGATTAGTTCAACACATGCGGGAAACACAAGAACCTGGTTTCTATATGTATGCTTGGTTCAGTCACACTGCCTATTCTAAAAACACAGGAATGCCAAACGTATTATCTGCAAATCTTGACAATATTTGGGGACCGATGCACGAATTTGGTCATACTTACCAAATGAACCGAATGACGTGGAAAAACCAGACAGAAGTCACTGTGAATATTTATAGCATGAGAAGTGAAAAACAATTAGGCGGCAAAAGTCGTTTAGAACGTGACGGCGTTTACGATAAAATTTTTGCTTACTTCAAACAAACCAATAAAAACTATGATGACAACAGTGATCTTTTTGTAAAGCTAGGCATGTTCTGGCAATTAGAACTAGCCTTTGGCGATGATTTTTATCCTCAATTGCACAAATTATACAGAGAAGAAGCTAAAAGTTTAGCAAACGATTCAGCGAAACAGCAATACTTTATCACCTCTACTTCAAAAATCGCCAATAAAAATTTATTGCCGTACTTTGAAATGTGGGGCTTGCCAGTTACAGCAGAAACAAAACAAGCCATTCAAAAGTACCCTAAATTAACTCATAAAATCTGGGAATCTCGTGATGAAATGAAAAATCCAATCAGCCCGATTGATCCCGTTCAACCAGAAAAACCAGCTGCACCAACCAATCTTTCTGCGCTAGATGTAAAACATGATTCAGTAAAAATCAAATGGAACGCCGTTCAAGGCAACCAACCAATCAAAGAATATAGTATCTCCAGAGATGGCAGAGAAATTGCTAGAACTACCACAACCGAATTTACAGATAAAACTGTCCAAGCAAATACAGCTTATACCTATACTGTTTCTGCAATCAACACAATGGGTACATCATCCGATAAAAGTGCTGGTCTACAAGTAAAAACACCAACAGCACCGATCATAGAAACACCTGCTCCAAGTAAACCAGCCAATGTCGTTTCTAGTAATATTACACAAGATTCAATCACATTGACTTGGACAGCATCAAACAGTCCCATTGGCGTTTCTGGATATAACATTTACCGCAATGGTATAAAAATCAGTACTGTTAGAACCGCCAGCTTTAAAGATAGCAATTTACAAGCCAACACAATGTATACGTATCAAATCACAGCTTTTGACAGTAAAAATAAAGAATCAGTCAAAAGCGACAGCACAACACTAAAAACCAAAGAAGCTGAGAACCAACTTTCTACATGGGAAAGCAATAAAGTTTATACCGCTGGAAATAAAGTTTTCTACAATGGTTTAGAATATGAAGCAAAATGGTGGACTCAAGGGAACCGTCCAGATTCCTCTGATGTTTGGAAACTTCTTTCAAATAAAGTAATGGATTGGGAATATAATAGAGCTTACAACGGTGGCGATACTGTAACTTTCCAAGGGAAAACCTATAAAGCTAAATGGTGGACGCAAGGCAATCAGCCAGGAAACACACCTGTTTGGGAATTGATTTAATAATATAAGAAAGAAGCTGAGACGTGACTCTGTAAGTCATGCCTCAGCTTCTAAATTTATGCTTTTATTTTTTCTGTTTTTTTAGTTTATAAGCAAATTCACTGGCTTTAAAAAGTAACCCATTGACAGGTAAATCAAATTCGCCGATAAATTCATTGACCGTTGGATTAAAATTAGACTTAAACTTAATCAAACCATCACTCAAACTACCTTCTAATCCGCCCATATTACAAGATGTACAGCCACGTTCAAAACATTCATTGATGGCATCAAACCAAGTTAGATAAGCTGGCATATAGCGTTTATAACGATCATCCATCCCAGCATAAAGAATTTCGCTAGTTGAACCAAAAGTAATTGCCAAGGCACCTGCCACAACAGCAATATCACCAGAATGAGCGATATTTTCTTCTAATTCGGTCATTTCACGAGTTAAAGAAAAATCTAGTTCTTCTAAAGTATGACGTTTTTTCACTTGATTTTCTTTTAAGTTCGCCAGATCTTCTTTATTTTTATCAAAGCGCTGTTTTGTTTCTTCAAAACGTTCTTTCAAATTCACTTGCGCTAACATGATAAACGAATTTTCAGGATAAATCGTTAATAATTTTTCAAAATAATCGCTATTTCTCAGTGAAATATTCTGGCGCTCAGTTGTCAGTTCAATGACTTTAGCAAAATCATCTACCAACTCTGCATGCCCCATTTTAACTGTAACGCCTTTTTTCTGCGCTTGTTTCATCATTTTCTTAGTGCTTTTTGATAGCTGTTCTTCGCTGAAATCTTCTTTATAGATATTGGCTTGAAAACGGGGTTGGATCGTTGCATCCATCGCCATCGTCAACCCTTGATGTTTGGCACCACTTGCACTAATATTATCAATAACTAATTGAGCCTTTGGATCGATTATCTGTTCTTCACCTAGATGGAAATCTTTATAGTGAACAGTCGGGTCCATTTTCACAAATAATGCGCGTTTTTTCTTACCAAATTGCTTTAGCTCTTTTAAAAAGAACGCCACAAGTTCTGAATTCGTATAATCCATGATCGGACCTCTTGGTGTATACAGCATAGTAAACTTCATTGGTAACGGTCTGATCAATACTAAGCTAGAGGCAACTAAATTCCCATCTTCGTAAACACCGACAATTTCTGAACCCCAATTATCTTTTACTTTAGCCCAGGCAGATGATTGCAATAAATTGCATAAGGGATGATTTTCCACAAATTTATCGTGTTCTTTGGCATCTACGCCAATTTTAAATTCAAACATTATAAAAAAACTCCTCCACATTTTTGCTTCTGTATTACCATATCATAATTTATTCAAGAGGAACAGTAAAGTTTTTCATGAAAATGGTGAGAAAATTTTAAAAGACTGGCACAAAACTATTTTTAGTCTTGGACCAGTCTCTTTTATAAACATACTTATTAGACTTTTTTAATCAAAGTCGTTTTTCAAAATGAACAGATTTATTGATCCAGTACATCACTGGTGCAGCTATCGCCATCGTCGCAAATTCACTAAGAGCTAATGTTGCGTAATTCCCCCAAAAGGCTGCTCCGCCTGTTGGTGCTAACATATATGCAATAATACACATCGTTGCAGTGAAAAATAATGTATTCAACGCTAAACGAGCAATCACATTAGGTACTCTTTTTTGCAGTAAGGCTGTCAGTCCTAGTGAAATAAAGGATTGCAGTCCACCATACATTGCATCCATGGCACCAAAGCCAAAGAAAAAATTGTAGACAACGACGCCACCTAAAACGCCCCACATCAATTTCCGATTGAAGACAACTAAGTGATTCAAACTTTCAGAAATTCTAAATTGAATCGGTCCTGACGAAACAGGTGCTACTAAAATCGTTAACCCTAGATATAACGCCATGACAATTCCATTCATAGTAATTGCTTTTACTTTACTGTTAGTCGTAACAGTTTTTTGCATAGTTTCCCCTTCTTTCTCCGAGTTTTTTTACAAGGGATGGTTGATGAACCTTGTCGAGGATCCGTTTCCTCAAAAAATGATACGTAGGCATTATATCTCATAATCGATCGTTTAACAATGATAACTAGCATTAAATACCTGATTCAAATCATTATTTTAACTTTTTCATTTGCTATTCGTACATTTTCAAGCATCTGTCATTCTTAATTTTTCCCATGTCTGTTATAATAAGACTTTGTACAGGGAGGAAGGAAATGAAGAAACATTTTTATCTCGTTATCAACGAAAATGCTGGCAGCGGCACAGGCTCAAAAGCGGCTGAGAAGATCATTAAACAGCTTCAAACTGCTAACATAGATTATACGACTTTTTATACAGATCATGCTGGACATGAAATTGAAATTGTTCAAAAATTAGCAGAAGATACACTAATTCCTTGGACTGCTGAGTTGGATATCGAATTATTTCCACTTCTAGTCGTTCTCGGTGGAGATGGCACCTTGCATAGTGTGCTTAATGCGTTACTTGCTTTTGATCCTAACATTCCGATTGGTTATATTCCTTGTGGTTCAGGGAATGATTTTGCCCGTGGTGTAGGTATTGAGAAACAAGCAGAGAAAGCCTTTTTCCAACTACTTAAAGCTGAAAAGCCGCAAGAAATTCAAGTAATTACATATGCTGAATCAATTCAAGAGGAAATTGGTCTTGCTGTTAATAATATCGGCATTGGTTTAGATGCAGCAATCGTCAACGCTGCAAATACATCAGCATCAAAACACGCATTAAACAAGTTCAATATGGGGTCATTATCTTATATTTTTTCTATCTTAAAAGTGTTATTCACACAAAAAGGCTTCCCGATTCTCGTAGAAATAAACGGAAAAAAAATTGAGTTTGATCAGGCATTTTTATGTACGGTGACAAATCATCCATACTTTGGCGGTGGTGTTCCGATTGCACCTGTTGCAGATCCTCGCAAACCAGTTTTGGATTTTGTTTTAGTGGAGCGAATCAATATGTTTAAGATTTTTTGGCTGATTATTTTATTGATTCAAAAAAAGCAGATGAATTCCAAATACTTCCATCATTATCAATCTAGTAAATTTCGCATCGTTTCTACTATCCCGCAATATGTTCATGCGGATGGTGAGATTTTAGGAAAAAGAAGTACCGACATTTCCTTTGGAACAGAAACTAGATTATTCTGGTTTTAGTGTAAAAATAATGACTGGGACAAAAATCTGTATAAACGGTGTGAAAAAATCTGGTTCTTCGATAATTTTCTAAAAACCACACAATGCATAAAACGCATTGTGTGGTTTTTTGTCCAATTGCTCAAACCTAAATGACTTTTGTCACACCGGTTATTTTCATTTTTCAAATGCTTGTTTCAAATCTGCAATCAAATCTTCACTTGCCTCGATCCCAGTTGAAATTCTTAATAAATCCGAAGTTAGTCCATAAGACTCTCTTAAAGCTTCTGGAATATCTGCATGTGTTTGAGTCGTTGGATACGTAATTAAACTCTCCACGCCACCCAAGCTTTCTGCAAATGTAAAAATTGATAAATTGCGCAAAAATTCTTTGATCGATGCTTGTTTCTTGAGTTTAAAACTCAACATACCACCCCGTCCTGGGTAAAATACTTCTTTGACCTGCTCATTGTTGTTTAAGTATTCTGCAACGGCTTGAGCGTTTTTTTCGTGTCTTTCCATCCGCAATGATAATGTCTTCATCCCTCTGATTAAAAGCCAGCTGTCAAATGGCGATAAAACTGCTCCTGTCGTATTCAAACTATAAGCTAATTGTTCACCCACTTCTTTTGAACGAGCAATCACAGCACCTGCCAACAAATCATTATGCCCACCTAAATACTTCGTTGCACTATGCACCACCACATCTGCACCTAAATCTAACGGCCGCTGAATCAACGGTGTATAAAAGGTATTATCAACGATTACTTGCGCTTGATATTTTTTGGCAAAAACTGCGATATGCTCGATCGAAATTTCCCTCATCAATGGATTTGTCGGTGTTTCAATAAATACAGCCGCTGTTTGATCTGTGATCTCTTTTTCAAAACCAGCTTCATCGTCAACATAGATAAACTGATACATTCCTTGTTTTTCCAACTCTTTAAAATAGCGATAACTACCGCCGTATAAATCTCTAGATGCAACAATTTGACTCCCCACTGGAAATTGACTGATCACTAATTGAACCGCACTCATTCCTGAACTAGTCGCTAAACCAACTGCGCCATTTTCTAAAGTCGCTAACGCCGACTCTACAATTTCTCTTGTTGGATTTTTGGTTCTCGTATAATCATAGCCCGTCGACTCACCTAGCGTTGGATGCTCATACGTCGTTGAAAAATAGATAGGCGTATTGATTGATCCAGTTACTGGGTTTTGATGATTTCCGATTTGCGCCAAAAATGTGTCTGTTTGAATCTTTCCCGATTGTGCTTGTTCTTTCATTAACTTCCCTCATTTCTACCAAAATAACGTACCTGCTTTTATTACTGAACAGCTTTACGTGTTGTTTGTTATTATATACATCAATCGAATCTTAAAGCAAGAAATAATACTATAAAAAAAGTGATTGGGACATAACTCTTTGAGTCATGTCCCAACCTCTCATTGATCATTTCATAAAATCATAAGGGCTTGTCTGGCCCATTCCAATCATCGGATCAATCGTTTGTGCTTGAACTAAATCAGGTGTTAATAAACGGTCGATTGTTTCATCGATTTGTTCAGTTATTTCTTGAACAGGCTCGCTAAATAATGAAATAGCTTCAGCTTTTTGTTTGATGGCTACAGGTTCAATCGTTTCTTCAACTACCGTAGTTTTTTCTTCTTTTACAGCTTCATAAACAACAGGCTGCTTTTCTTGGTCATCAGAAAATGGAGATTCTTTATTCAATCCTTCTTCATATGCTTCCAACTGCATTCTGGTTGTCAAAGTCATATCATCCGCACTAGTGATTCGCTCTTTCAGCATCGTCAAACGGCTGGCCGATTCATGAGCAACACACGTATTAAACGCTTGAACTTCACCTAATAAAATAAGTATATCCTTACTTCTAGTAACGGCTGTATAAAGCAAATTACGCTGCAGCATGCGGTGATATTGATGAACCATCGGTAAAATAACCATCTTAAACTCGCTACCTTGCGCTTTATGGATCGAACAACAATAAGAAAGAGTAATTTTATTCCATTCATTTCGTTTATAGCTGACTTCATTATTATCAAATTGGATCACTAATTCATCGACTTTGTCTTCTGAGTCCTTAGCCAAAATAATTCCAACGATTTCACCCATATCTCCGTTGAACACATTAAGCTCAGGCGTATTCACTAAGTGCAGAACTTTATCCCCAATCCGATAGACCGATTCATTCCATTTTACTTCTTTTTTCGACCCATCATTTGGATTAAAAATTTCCTGCATCATCTTGTTGAGGGCATCAATTCCAGCAGCTCCCCGATACATCGGCGCCAACAGTTGAATATCTTGTGGTGAAAAACCTTTGGCTTTGGCTTTAGTCACGATTTGACGGACATAGGTTTCGATATGATAGACGTCACTTGGAAAAAATGAACGATCCTTTTGATTGACAGTAAAATCTTGAGGCAATTTTCCTTGCTTGATTTCATGGGCTAATGGAATAATACTTGAACCATCACCTTGTCGATAAATTTCAGTCAATTCTTTTTGCGGAATCTCATTGATTTGCAGGAGATCGTGTAAAACTTGTCCTGGTCCAACAGAAGGCAATTGATCTTTATCTCCAACAAAAATCACTTGCATGTTAGTCGGAATTGCTTTGAATAAAGTATTCGCCAACCAAGTATCCACCATCGACATTTCATCGACAATCAGTAAACCGCCCTCAAGCTCTTTGGCCGTCATACTGGGATTTTTTTCCCGACCTGTCAATCCAAGCAAGCGGTGAATGGTACTTGCCGGTAGTCCAGTTGTTTCGTTCATTCGTTTGGCAGCACGTCCTGTGGGTGCCGCTAATAAAATAGGAAACATATCTTGGGTATAATCTTTTATATCCAAAGAAAGTCCGTTTAACTCTGCAAAAAGAGAAACAATTCCATTGATTACAGTAGTTTTCCCAGTACCAGGACCACCAGTTAAAATAAACATTGGGGCTTTGATCGCCTCTTCGATTGCTGCTTGTTGGGAATCCCCGTAAAGAATTCCTAGTCGTTTTTCAATGCCGCGAATGTTTTTTTCGATCTCTTTTTTATCATATTTGATTTCTTTTTTTCGAGAAAGTAACCGTTGAATTGACGTCCCGATCCCCCATTCAGAAAAATATAAACTATTTTCAAAGAGTTTCGTGCCTTCTTGCTGAATTTTACCTTCTTCTACCAAATGGATAATTTGTTCTGCCACTTGGTCCAGAGAAATTTCAACAGGTCGGCTGGCTTCAAGCGTATTGATTGTTTCTCTAAGTAGTATCTCCGCTTCTACATAGGTGTTCCCTGAACGAACAGAGTGTTGAAAGATTTCATGAGTGATTGCAGCCCGTACACGTTTATCCGAATCTGCTCCAATTCCCAGCTGTTCCGCAATATTATCTGCTCGCTTAAAACCGATTCCTTCAATGTCTTCAACCAATTGATAAGGATTTTCATGAATGACATCCAACGTTTCTTCTTTATAAGTTTGATAGATAGCAAACGAAAGCTGACTACCGAACCCGTAACGGTTTAGCCCAACAATCACTTGCTCCATCCCATGATTTAAGCGGATCGTTTCAATAATTGTTTGGCGTTTTTTTTCATTTAATTGAGGAACTTCCTCTAAGACATCCGGAGCAGCAATAATCCTGTCGATTGCATCCTCACCTAAAATCTCTACGATTTTTTCAGCCGTTCGTTTTCCAATGCCTGGAAACTTTTCACTAGAAAGATAATTCACAACACCACTGGCAGATGTTGGCCGTTCTTGCTGGTAACTATCAACTTGAAATTGTTTACCATAACGAGGATGATCCACAAAATGTCCAAAAAAGCGATAAATTTCTTCCTCTTGAATTTGGCCAAAACTTCCTGTCGTCACGATTTCTTTTTCTAGGTAATCTGTATTCGTATCCGTAATTTTCACTAATAAAACTTTATAAAAATTGCTGGGGTTTTGAAAAAAGATTGCCTGAACTTGTCCGACTACGTATTCTTTTTCCGTTTCTCCAAACAGTGTTTCCATCGACTTCACCCCGATTCTATCCTAAAATGCTTCTACAATAAAAATGAATCATCATTCCATAACTTTAATGTATACGATTCATCTTGATCGTCTTCTGTCTTCTCTAAAATGGACAAACTATTATTTTTAAGCCCACCCATACTTCGCAATTCTGATAAATCTTTTCCAGAAAGTGCCTGAATCGCCGCTGTTAATGATGCGCCATGTCCAACAAAAAGGTAAGGGCCCTCCCCTGCATCTACTGCCTTTTCTACAACTGAAGAAATACGGGAAATTGCTTGTTCTATCGGCTCTCCTTGAAAAATTTCAGGATTGTATCGGTCTAATTGATACCGCATATGATCTAATTCTTTGCTGTACATTTTTCTCATTTCGGCGATAGATTGACCTTCTAATTTCCCCAAACCTAGCTCTTTTAATTGATCTGTATAAACGATTTCTACAGGCTGTTCTAGTTCTTGGTTGATCCCTTCCGCTGTTTTTTTGGCACGCGGTGAAGTACTTGAAAAGATTTTTTCAAAAGGAACATCTTTGATTGTTTGTCCTAGTAATTTTATTTCTTCATAACTTGTTGGAAGCAATGGTGAGTCGCCGCTCATTCCTTGAAAACGCAGTTCCTGATTCCATTCAGTTTTTCCATGGCGAGTAAAATATAATTTCATGTTTTTGCTCCCTTGATTCGTATTTATTGTTTTGGTGCTTATTCTTTGTTGTTTATCTTAACCAGTGTATCATTTTCACTACGAAAATTCCATTCAACTATCAGAGGAAAAAAGAAACCCAACCTGTCTGATTGCCTAAAAAAAAAGAAGTAGGTTATAATAACGAAGGCTGAATATTCTGCTCAGTAAGCTAACTCTTCGGATAAAAGATTAACACTGGCTGTGACAAAGAACGTCACAATCATCGTTTTCTATTTTTCCATCAGAGTTGAGCGAGCCTATTACGCTTTTATTTTATCTAGCTACATAGGCTAGCTCTTCGGATAAAAGATAAACGCTGCCTGTGACAAAGAACGTCACAATCATCGTTTTCTATTTTTCCGTCAGAGTTGAGCGAGCCTATTGCGCTTTTATTTTAAGGAGGAACCGATTTTGTTTTTTAACCATATTCATCATGTTGCTATCAATTGCTCTGATTATCAAAAAACTAAAGAGTTTTATGTCGAGAAGCTTGGTTTTGAAATTATCAGAGAAAATCAACGAGACGATAAAAATGATATCAAATTAGACTTACGATTAGGTGTCCATGAATTGGAGATTTTTATTTCTCCAAATCTCCCCAAACGTCCTTCATATCCCGAAGCATTAGGTCTAAGACATTTAGCTTTTAAAGTTGAAAATATCAATGAAGTGATCGATTTTTTAGGTTCTAATGGAATAGAGTGTGAACCTGTAAGGACAGATACGTTTACTGGTGAAAAAATGACCTTTTTCTTTGATCCTGATGGTTTACCACTGGAATTGCATGAGTAACTTTATCCTATTCAGATTCACTATTGATAAACAAAAAGCTGTCACTTCTAAAAATGAAGGAACAGCTTTTTTTATTCATCTTAGTCTAGCTTATCATTTTCATAATGATGCTTTAATTCTAGCGCTGGAAAATCTTGTTGTCTCAAGGCTTCATAAACAACCAAGGCTACTGTATTTGATAAATTCAATGAACGAACGTGTTCATCATTCATTGGGATACGTAGACATTTTTCTTCATTTTCACGCATAAATTCTTCTGGTAAACCGGTTGTTTCCTTGCCGAACATAAAATAATGATCTTGATTATCTGTATAATCTACTTCGCTATACGTTTGATTAGCAAACTTAGTAATCAAATGCAAGGGTTGGTTTCCTACATAGTCTAAAAACGCTGCTAGATTTTTGTGATAAGTAATATTCACATCATTCCAATAATCCAAACCAGCTCGTTTCAAGTGCTTGTCATCTGTAGAAAAACCTAACGGCTCGATGAGATGTAAGGGTGAGTTTGTAGCAGCACATGTTCGAGCAATATTACCCGTATTTGCTGGAATTTGAGGTTCAAATAATACGATATGATTTGTCATGAGTACAAGTTTCCTTTCAATTGAATAGCACAATATTTATTTTTTTCACTAAAATTAACATAAAAAAAAACGTATCGCCTCGGTGTCAATCACTGCGAGTCGCTACGTTAGTGAAGCTCTTTTCACTAACTTTTATCAGAACAGGAACCTGATAAAAACCAACGAAAAAACAACTTGTATGTAATATAACACCATTATCAGAGCTTTGCAATACCTTTTCACGAATTAACTAAATGTAAGCGCTATCTAACCTTTCCTTTTAACACGCGAACGTCAATTGTGATTTCCGATAATGGATTTCTTTTCAGTTCTTCTTTGACGTGTTCAGCCACGCCCCATTCCAACGGAGACATTTCTAATAAATCCAAACGATTCTCTTTAGGAATAGCAAACGTAAATGTCACCCGTTCATTAGCTAAGACATCCATTTCTTTAGAAAATTTGGCTAAAACTTTCTCATTAGAATACGTCTGTTTGATTTCATCTTCTGGATAAAAAGCGGCTCTTAATTCTTTCAAGTAATTTGTTTCAGGAATCACTTTGATCACTGTTCCATCTTTTTTCAAGACACGCTGAAATTCTTGATAATGAGAAGGTGAAAAAATATTCAAAACAGTATCCATCGATTGATCCGCAAAGGGCAAATTCGTCAAATCAGCTACACACCAAAAAGCGTCGATTGGTTGATTACTAGCCAAATAAATGCCATCTTTTGAAATATCAAAACCAAATTTAGAACCTGCCAACCCCATACTAGAAAGTGCTGATAAAAAACTGCCTTCACCACAACCTACATCTAGCGTGTCTCCAGTTAGATTCATTAAATCAATGATCTTTTCTAATAAAGGCAGATACATACCACTTTGGATCATCTTACTTCGGTGAACCAACATTTTTTTATTATACTCGGTCTGAATACTATGGGATAAAAAATAAATCGTTCCTTTTTTCGATAAATCAAATTGATGATTCTCTGCACAAATCAAACTATAGTTTTTCAGCTGAAATGCCTGTTTACACACTGGACAAAGAAATTGTTCTTGATGTGTTTCTAAAAAATTACGAGCTAAATCAATTTTTTTCAACATAACGTTACTTCCTATTCACTAAAATTCTAAAGCCAGCTACTAAACTGTCGCTATTTATCTTACAACGACAAGAAGACTTTGGCAACCGCCAGAATTATGGTACAATGCCTGTGAAGAAAAAACAAGGAGTGGAAAGAATGATCAAAGAATTTTGTGCCGAAAATTTTACGAATATCCCGGCTGCCATACGAAATGGTGCTGGTCGTATCGAGTTATGTGACAACCTATCTGTGGGCGGTACAACGCCTAGCACAGGTGTTATCGAAGAAGTTGTTTCATATGCTGGAGAAAAATCGATTCCTGTCATGACAATCATCAGACCTAGAGGCGGCGATTTTGTCTATAATGATATTGAGCTTAAAATCATGCATACAGATCTAATTGAAGCAAAAAAAATAGGAACTGACGGCGTTGTATTAGGCTGTTTGACAAAAGACGGCTGGCTAGATGAAGAAGCATTGGAACTTTTGATTGAAACGGCTGAAGGCTTGCAAATTACTTTCCACATGGCTTTTGATGTTTTAAGTAAAGAAAATCAATTTAAGGCGATCGATTGGTTAGCAGAACATGATGTTCATCGTATTTTGACACATGGAGGCTCTGCTGGAACGCCTATTGAAGATAATTTTGGTCACTTAAAAGAACTGATCGACTATGCCAACGAACGAATCATTATATTACCTGGTGGCGGTATTTCTGGAAAAAACCTTGAAATGGTTATAAATGCATTGCACGTTAACGAAGTGCATGGAACAAAAATTGTAGATTCATATTAATAATAAGTGAGTGGGACATAACTCTTCGAGTCATATCCCACCCACATGTAATCTAGATAAACGGTGGGAGCAGAAGACTTCTACTTTGCTTTATTTTCTATTTTTTTTGCTTCTATACTCAATACTAAACTTCCCAAAAGCCCTAAGCTGCCTAACAAAAATAACTCCTTCCTTTCAAAAAATACCCCTGTACTGACTAGTCCACCACCGATAATCAAATTAATAACAGCGCTTTGATTCATTCGACGGCTGCTAAGCTCCGGTAATTGAACCTTTACTCCTACTTTCTTATTAAGTTTATTAATTTTTTGATTTACTTCATTGATCATTTATTTTCCCTCCTAGTATTTTTTTTGATACTGATTTAGCTCACTTCCATTTTTTTTGCTTTATTTGCAACGGAAACAACTGCTCCAACAGAAACAGCTAATAAGATTCCGTAGAAACCGTAAATCAAAGAACTGTTTTCTATTTGCATGATATTACTTAATATTGAACAAAGAATCAATGCAGTTATGATTGCTGATATAATCGATTTATTTCTAAAACCAACAGCTAGTGAGATAATTCCTATCATCAATGCTACTAAACTGGAATTTACGGCTCCTTTAAGAATAATCGGCCAACTCAACAATAGATCCGCTCCATTTAATAGCGGAATATATGCTGAACTAACTGCTAACGCCCCTAAACAAATGATCATTGTAAAAAAAGTTGCAGCTACTGTCCAAAAACTGACAAACATCATTTTATTCCAAAAAATTCTGCTACGACTGATTGGATAAGAAGATGATAAAACAACCTGACGTTCTCGGTAATCTTCTATAACAAACTTAGAAAACAACACGGCTGAAAAAATAGCGAAACAAGATTGAATAAGAACTTGGCTAAAAAGAATAAATAATTTTTTATCCCTAAAAACAACTAAGTAACTTGGTACAACAGGGGTTAGTGTTGCACCAACCAGAGCCATTGCAAATACCATAACCATGATAAATAATAAAAGACCAAACATACTGTAAAGATAAGGCTTTAAATTATTTTTTTGATCGTCTAATTTAATATAATTCATTCAACTATACCCCCGATTTTCTCAAATCCCCCATAAATTTCTACTTGATAAACTTCCAGACTACAATCAGCTAAAACATTCTTATTCTCATACGATTGATATATACTTTTGATTTTGATCATTCAACACACTCCTTTTACATACTAACGGTATGTATAGATTTAAAAAAATTTACTCTTACATACTTTCGGTATGTATTATACAAAAATAAAAACGCAATTAACGCATTTTTATTTTTGTATCGCTCTAAACATAGTCATGGCATCCTTGATATACTCCTCATCAATTAAAGGAAAGTTTACACCTTCATATAACATTTTAAAAAAATGAAGTTTGTTTAAAAGATCATTTTCATTCATTTCATAAAGTGAAGGAGCTAACCAGATATTAGTCGAAAGTACGATCAATTCAGCAATTTCTTGAGGGTAATCTGTTTTGATCGATCCATCTTCGATCCCTTCTTCTACTAAAGTTTTGATATAAGGAATAATGTTCGTAAAAGCTTCTGCATATAATTCCCCAATAATTCTAGGATTAGTAATGAGTGATTTTGCAGAAAAGGCTATTTTTTGATGTTCTAACGCCTGCAAACTCATCGAATTGATTTTCCTGATTTTTTCAAAGCCACTTATACCTTTCATAGACTCAATTTGGCTCGTTACACCTATCGCATATCTTTTCTCTAAAATAGTATTAAAGATTTCTTCTTTCGATTTAAAATGATGGTAAATAACCCCTTTGGTCAATCCACCTAAATTATCTACAATATCCTGAATCGTTGTATGATCATAGCCTTTTTCTAAAAAAAGTTGCTCTGATACATTCAATATCTTCTTCACTGTTTCCTCTGGATACTTATTTCGCGCCATAAGTCCCCCTCCATACATACCGTTAGTATGTATAATATCTGAAAGAATCACTTATGTCAAATTTTTTTAGTTTTACATGAAAAAAGTGAGTGCAACAAAACCTTGTAACGTTTTGTTGCACTCACTTAATATTCAACATTTTAGCTTCGCTTTTTTATTATACGAAATACTGCATAAAAAGGCTGGCGATATTAAAATAGATCAGTACACTAGTCAAATCACTCAGCGTAGTAATAAACGGACCACTAGCGACTGCCGGATCAAAACCTAGTTTATCCATCAGCATAGGAATCAAGCTTCCGGCCAAATTAGCTACCGTAATAGCACAAAGCATAGCCATTCCAATTACAAATCCTAACGGGAAATTATGCTGCCAAATTCCGACAACGATAAAAATCGCTACTCCTGTCACCGCGCCTGTCACTAAACCTGTTAATACTTCACTCATGATCAAACGACCAAAGTTATTATCTTTTTCGTCTGATACAGCTAGTCTCCTAACTGCCACGGCTAATGATTGTGTCCCAGCATTTCCTGCCGTTCCTGTGATCAATGAAATAAATACAGCTAAAATACTTGCTTCACTAACTAATTCTTCATAATGGCTAATCAAAGTAGCTGTAGACATTCCTAAAAATAATAATGTTATTAGCCAAGGCAGACGTTTTGAAGCAGCTTTAATAGGATTTTCACTGACCTCTTCCACGTTAACCCCAGCTAAACCAGAATAATCACTAGCAGCTTCATCATCAATAACATCAATGATATCATCAACTGTTACGATCCCTAAAAGGTGATCGTCATAATCTGTAACTGGTAAAGCTAAGAAATCATAATCCCGAATCGTTTGCGCAACGTCCTCTTGATCATCCCCTACATGAACCGAAATAACCCGCTCACTCAATACATCAGCAATCATTGTATCGTCATCATTTACGATCAAATCACGTAAAGAAATAACCCCGACTAAATGATTTTCCTGATCTACTACATAAACGTAATAAATCGTTTCCGCCACATCAGCCTGGTTTTTCAATACATACATGGCAGAACGAACAGTTTGATTCGCAACAATAGAAACGAATTCTGTTGTCATGATCGATCCTGCTGTATCATCTTCATAATGCAGCAATTCTTTGATCTCACCAGCATCTTCTGTACTCATCAAACTTAGATATTTCGCTTTTTGCCCTTTATCAAGCATATTCAGTAAATCAACTGCGTTATCGGTGTACATCTCTGATAGCATCTCAGCGGCATAACTTGGACGCATTTCAGCAATGTAATCTTTCATGTTTTCATTATCTTCTTCGATAACATCGAACATATCTGCTAATTCTTTAGGAGATAAGTAACTGTAAATTTGCTTTCTATCAGCTTCATCAATTGATTGGTAGAATTGTCCCTGCTCATAAATATGGAGTGCTAAAAACAGCTCTCGAAATTCAGCCATTTGTTGTTTTTTTAGCTTTTCTAACAACAAAGAGAAATGCTCTTCCATTTCTTGCCCTTCATTCACACATACCTCTCCTTTCTATACTATAATCGATCAACAATTTTTTTCATATCCTCTGCTAAAGGAGAAGTCAACTCTAAACGCTGTTTTGTAAACGGATGAATAAAACTCAACTGACAGCAATGTAACGCCTGACGATCAATCCCACTATCCATTTTACCACCATACATGTCATCACCCAACAAAGGACAACCAATCGCTTCAAAATGCACTCTGATCTGATGTGTTCTTCCAGTATGAAGTTGAATATTTACTAGCGCTTCATCATTTTTGCGTTTCATTAACCAATATTCTGTTTCTGCCTGTTGTCCAGTTTCGACTATTGTTCGCTTTAATATAGAAGATAAATCGCGACCAATCGGAAGTTTTATAGTTGTATGGTCTTTTAAGTCAGATACATCGCCACCAACCAACGCTTGATAAATTTTGATCACTTCTTTTTTTCGCAATTCCTGATCCAACATGGCATGTGCAAAACCGTGCTTGGCAAACAACATCAAGCCAGTAGTATCTCTATCTAATCGAGTCACCACATGTATGACTTGATCTTTGTATCCTTGCGCTTTGTAATAGGCTTTTACACGATTAGCCATCGTTCCATTAGGATGATATTGAGCGGGTATAGACGCCACACCTGCTGGCTTATTGACCACTAAATAATGATCATCTTCAAAAACAATATCGATTGGCACATCATCAACAAGTAAGGTCTCGTGTTCCTTTTCATCAGGAATCGTGATTTTTACTTGATCGCCATAGGACAATTTGAACAGTGCATTTTCCACAGACTGATTGACCTCTATTTTGCCTCCTTGAAACTTTACCTTTGCTAAAAGTCCCTTAGAGACACCTTGTTCTTTTAAAAAATATTTTACTTGTTGAGGTTCTTTTTTTTCTACGATCCAATTAAATTCCATTAATCTATTAATCCTCACTAATAAAGGCGTCTTTTACTCGATGCCAAAAATGCATATGTCGGTATGAGGCAAAATGAATGCGCTCATCCGCAATTCGATAATAAATCGACTTGATATCATCTTGATAAATATCCAATTGATCTACAGTAATTAAATAATCATTACTTTCCTGAAGTTTGATTTCCACCCATTCAGTATGAGCAATCACGATCGGTGAACCTAATGTTCTAAAAACTCGATTATTCAACGAAGCTATTTCAGCAAGTTGAAAAGCATTGATACTCGGATGCAACACTGCTCCGCCGATACTTTTGTTATAAGCGGTAGATCCTGTTGGTGTAGATACAGATAATCCGTCGCCACGAAATCGCTCAAAAAGTTCATCTTTGATAAACACATCTGCAACCATTGTACGATTCGCACGTTTGATCGTGGATTCATTCAATGCAAGAAAATGTTTATCTGGTTTATTACCATGAAAGCTGATTTTCACATCTAACAAAGGGTAACTAGTACTTTTTTCTTGGTGAACCAAAAGACTTTGCACTAGTTCTTCTAATTCATAATCACGCCAATCTGTATAAAAACCTAAGTGTCCAGTATGAACACCTAAAAAACTTACTTTATCCAATCGATGACTAAAACGATGAAACGCTGATAATAATGTACCATCGCCACCAATTGAAATAACAAGATCTGGCTGATGATCATCGATCTCGATTTTATTCTTTTTCAAAAGCAGGAGCAAATGCCTGGTAACTTCATTAGATTTCTGTTCATGATTATGAACGATTGCTACTTTCATTTCACTCCTCCTATTCTTTGTCTGACTCTTCTTTATTGTCCGTTAATCGTTGATAGTAATTATCTTTTGACTTGCCTCGTCCATGTGAGAAAAGATGTTGGGCTTCCTGAATTTCTTCACGAATCGTTGACATTTCCTCATCTAATTGATAAGCAGCTTCGGCAGCACGCTGTAGCCGCTCTTTCATTTCTTCCGGAAAAGCACCTTGATATTTATAATTTAACGAGTGTTCGATCGTCGCCCAAAAATTCATCGCCAATGTCCGAATTTGAATCTCAGCTAAAATCATTTTTTCCCCTGTAATCAACTGGACAGGATACTCGATCACTAAATGATAAGAACGATAACCACTCTCTTTTTTATTCGTGATATAATCTCGCTCTTGAATGATCTTCAAGTCTTTTCTATTACGAATAATATCTACTACTTGACGAATGTCTTCAACAAACTGACACATGATTCTAAGTCCTGCGATATCCTGCATTTCATCTTCTAAACGATCAACTGGAATATTTCGTAACGCAGCCTTTGTTAAAATACTATCTACTGGTTTTACACGACCAGTTACAAACTCAATAGGTGTATGTTTATTTTGCTCTCGAAACTGCTTGCGGATACCGCGCAGCTTGACTTTCATTTCTCCAACAGCCTGTTCATACGGTGCCAGAAAAAGCTCCCACTCTTTCTCCATCCTAATCCCTCTATTTCCTTGAATTTGATTCACAGCTTATTTTACCATAGAGCTGAGAAAAATAGGGTGATTTGAGAAATTGTATAAATTTTTTCGACAATAACGAATTTTTTAACTTCTAGTTCACTTTTCTTGACGTATAGGGGTAAAGTATGCAAAAATTGAATTAAAATTAAGAAAGTAGGGCAAAGATCAGTGAGTGAAAATTTAGAAATAGAATTTAAAACGTTATTATCTATTGAGGAGTTTTCGCATACGATTGACTATTTTCAATTAAAAGAAGATGATTTTTTTACACAAATCAATTATTATTTCGATTCAGCTGATTTTGAATTAAAAAAAAGACATAGCGGTCTAAGAGTTCGTATATTACCAAATAATGCAGAAATCACTTTAAAAATTCCTCAAGAAGTTGGTTTATTGGAAATCAACGATACACTGTCTATTGAAGAGGCACAACATATCGTTGACTCGGCTACTCTTCCAGATTCTGGGAATGTTTTCAATAAGTTAACAACTTTAGGAATCAAGAAAAATGATTTGCGTTTAATTGGTAGCTTAACAACTAAACGAGCAGAAAAAAAACTTCCCCAAGGTTTACTCGCGCTAGATGAAAGTTGGTATAACGAGCAGCATGATTTTGAATTGGAATTAGAAGTTAGAGATGTGTCAAACGGCAAGAAAAATTTTCTTTCTTTATTGGATACTTTGAAAATCAAAGAATCCCCATCGCCAAACAAAATCCAACGCATGATGTTAAGCTCAAAAAAGAAATATTAAGAAGTTATTACAATAAAAACATATCATTTCATTTTCCCGGATTTTCTGATAAATTAGGGACACTTAGTTGAGAAATGATGTCTAGTTGTAAAAGAGTCAAATTGGAGGAAGTATGAATGATTGAAATCTATCTGTTCGTTAATCCTTTGGGGGGCATTTGTCTCAACGTAGAAAAGGATATTTTGAAATTGGTTGAAACTGAAAATAAAAAAATCCAGTTTCGCTTCATTCCGTTAGTGAATATGCGAACCATCAACCATCTTATAAAGTTGTTTGAGATTCCAACACATGATATTGAACAACGCAATCAATTGTTTGAAGATATTTATTCAGCTGCATTAGATTATAAAGCAGCACAATTACAAGGAAAGAAAAAAGGACGTCATTTACTTCTTGGCCTACAACAGGCTGTGGCAGTAGAAGGCATCCCCTATTCTTTGGAATTAGCTGAAAAATTAGTAATAGAAGCTGGTGGCGATTTAGATATGTTTAAGGCAGATCGACAATCGGACTTTGTAAAAGAATCTTTTCAAACAGATCAACAAATTGCTCGTGAAATGGGTATTGCAAAACACCCATCTGCCGTAGTTTACAATTATACATGTGATCGTGATTTCGGTGTACTAGTAGAAGACTGTGAATCAATGGATGAGATCAAAAAACTTTGTGAAACATCTGAAGATAATTTACAGTATTTTCATGAGAAATTCGAATTAAACCATTATAATGAGCCGCGCGTTCCACACGGACATTTACATTTACTTTAATTTTAAAGAACCAAATAAACAGCCCTCTGGATTAAACTAGAGGGCTGTTTATTTTATTGTTCTAAGGTCTCTACTAGTTGTTCTAATTCATTCAATCTCGTTTCAAAAACAACCATAGCATCTTCAATATATTGCGGTTTGGTCATATCTACTCCCGCTTTTTTCATGACTTCTATTGGATAATCGCTACTACCAGATTTTAAATAAGTCAAATAATTTTCTAAAGCATCCAGCTCATGCTCCAAGATTTTATTTGCTAAAGCTGATGCAGCTGAAAAACCAGTCGCATACTGATACACATAATAGTTGTAATAAAAATGAGGAATACGGGACCATTCTAACGCAATTTCTGGATCTTTCATTACTTCTGGACCGTAGTATTTTTCATTTAAATTCCCATAATATTCACTTAGATATTCGCTAGTTAAAGGGATTCCCTTAGCATCTTCAGTATGAATAAAATGCTCAAACTCTGCAAATTGTGTTTGACGGAAAATCGTTCCTTTGAAACCATCCAAATAATGATTCAATACATAGGCACGTATACGAGGATCTGTTTCTGTTTCCAAAAGATATTCTGTCAAAAGATTTTCATTCGTTGTTGATGCAATTTCAGCTAAGAAAATTGAGTAATCGCCATAAACGTACGGTTGATTACTGCGAGTAAAATAACTATGAACGCTGTGTCCCATTTCATGAACCAACGTATACAGTTGATCTAAACTATCATGCCAATTCATTAAAATATACGGTGCTGTATCATAAGCACCCGATGAATAGGCTCCGCTACGCTTTCCTTGATTTTCGATAACATCGATCCAACGATCCTTGAACGCTGTTTTAACTACGTTTAGGTATTCTTCTCCTAATGGATTCAACGCTGTAACTGCTTTTTCCCGTGCATCTTCATAGCTATATTTAATGGATGCTTCCCCTAAAACAGGTGTATACATATCATACATATGAAGTTCATCCAAATTCAATAATCGCTTACGTAGTGATACATAACGATGCAGTAACGGTAACTTTTGATTCACGACATCTATCAGTGTATCGTAGACACTTTCTGGAATATGATTGCCACTTAACGCAGCTTCTCTTGCAGAAGAATAGTTACGAACTTTTGCTTTATAATTATGAGCTTTAACATGAGAACTTAATGTTTGAGCAAATGTGTTTTTGAATTGTTCATAAACAGTATACAATCCTTTGAATGCTTTTTCTCGCACATCTCTATGTGTATTTTCCATTAACTGCCCATATACACCATGAGTTAATTGTATTTTTTCACCATTTTCATTTTCAATGACTGGAAATTTCAAATCAGCATTGTTTAAGATAGAAAAAGTGTTACTAGACGCTTCAAAAATCTCACCTGCACCAGCCAATAGCGCTTCTTGATCAGCAGATAAAATATGTGGGCGTTCACTCAAGATATTCTCAATAAAATGACGGTAGGTTTCCAACTCAGTATTCTCGGCAAAATACCCCCAAACTTTCTCGTCATTTAAAGACAAGACTTCTGGTTCAAACCAAGCGACTGCTTCACTAGCCTGAGCTAATAAAGAACTGGCTCTGGCATATAACGCTTGATAAGTTGTATTAGCAGTATCTTGATCATTTTTTAAATGAGCATAAACATAAATCACTTCTATTTTACGATAAACTCTTAATAGCATTTCAATACTCTTTAAAAATGCAGTACTGCCATTTCCTAGTGTTCCTTTAAACTGTTCAACTTCTTTTAATTCATCTGACAGCGCTTGGAATGCTTCATCAAAAGCTTGATCATCTTTAAAAATTTTCGTCAAGTCCCACGTTTTCTCTATTGGTAAACTTGAACGTTCTGGTAATTGTTTAGCGTCAGTCATACTATTTGCCCCTTTACAAAATTATTTTTACATAGATTTATCTTATCACATTTTTATAAGGAGTAGCACTGATTAAACACTTATTTTCAATTCTTTTCAGCCACTGACTCACATCCGATATACGTTTATCAACATCTCCTACTTCAACTTTCCAACCACTTTGAATTTTAACTAAATGTTTGCATGCAACTAGATAAGTTATCAGCTGATTCAAGCAATACATCTGAATAGCTGAAAAAGGGATATTTGGAAACTCGTAAAATAATTCAGAGGCATATCTTATTTCTTTTTTTAAAACCTTAACTAACTCCACATGCGTAATAACATTCTGATCAAAAAACTGTACCAATTTCCAAATTCGTACTTTCAATACCATATCTGATCCTCTACAGCAAAAAATATGTAGCCCAGGATAATAAAACCAAAAAGGCAGATAAAGGACATGAAAACGGTTGTTATATAATATAGATTGAAGTCCTCGCACCTGTTCATCTCTTGTAAATAATTTCCTGTTCAAGTCATAATGATACTCCTGTATCAATGCGCAAATTTTAAACTTTCTTTTAATATAAATTTGGTCTTTATTTGGAAAATTTAAAATATCCAATAAAAAATTAGCATAAAAAGACCATGATTTTTTTGAAACATAGAGACGTTTCTTCCAATCCTCTTCCATATGAAAACACAGGGTCAGTTCTTCTGTTTCCCAATCTGCTGCCCATAAATAAAAGCCTAAAGTATCAGAATAGCAACATAAATTCTTAGCCAATTCACCTAAACTCTGCTGATTTGAAAATACTTTTTTACCGCAAATCCAAATAGGAAGATATCCGTGTTTTTGATAATTCTGAGTACGTTCAGTCAAGCGTTGGATGCTCAATGGACTACATTGGATTTCTACTGCAATATTACCTATTAATAAATCCGGCCGCTGATTTAAAGTTGGAAGATATTTTTCCAACTCATAGTCAATACATTCTTGTTCACACCATTTGGCAAATACCTCTTTCAAAGTCAAGTGTTCTAGCGTCTCTCCTTCTGAAAAAAGGCTACAACAACTATGACTATAATGAGAAAAATGCGGTATTTTAACTTTGCCATTCTTGATTCGAACTGGCTGATTACACGCTGGACAGAAATGTTTTTTTTCTTTCAGCTGTTCGATTACTTCTCTAGATTTATTCCGCAATGTTATGATTTCTTTTTCCTCTGTGTAAGCATTAAACATATCATTCACCTCTAATTAAAGTACGCAATAAACTAGATGATCAACGAAAAAAAACTGACCCAAAGCAATCATCGCTTTGGATCAGTTTTTGAGACATTTATTCAAAGTAATATCTTGTTAATTCTAACGCATTACGCTCCATAACACATGTACCATATTCATTGAGTGTCTCTGATGTCACTGTAGTTAGATTAGCAAATTCCAATAACTGAGCTAATTCATTTTCTACATCATTTTTCCCAAGCTCATCCAATAAGAAAATAACTTGAAGATAATAGGTTCCCTTAAATGTATATAAATTCGTCATTACAGATTGCAAGTTTACTTCATTTGCTAACTGTACCATTGTATCAAAATCATTAAGCTCAAACACTAAATTTTTAACTGTATTATCAGAAAATTCCTGTGCTTCATCAGCAAAATCTTCTTCGATTTGTTTACGAATTATATTACTAACTTCTTCTGAATTTAAATCGCTAAAGCCTTCAAAATTAGATACTTCATCGATCGATGCGTTCTTACTAATAAAGAGTTCCAACCCATCACTTTTTGGTAAAACTTGAAAGGTAACAGCTTCACTACCTTGAAATTCGTCTTCCACATCAACTTCTTCTAAAATACTGTAGAAAAAATTTTCTACCTCTTTGTGGTTGCCAAGTAAATCTAAAAAAGTAATCCCTCTGTCAGCCAGATCTTCATTACCAATCAACACACGTATGGTATTTTCATTGATATGTTCCATTTCCATGTCGCTACACCTCACTTTTGCTAATCAGGAAACTTATTCTTACGTACATTGTAGCGGAATCACGCCAAATGTAAAGGGAAAAGTAACAATATTCGCAAATAAACTGCCGTCTTAGTATTTTCCTTAACTCTTATTATGTAGTATTTTACAATCCTCTATCATAAAACGCTTAACTATGTAAAACCTAATGTAAAAAGAAAACCTTTGTCACTCGGACAAAGGTTCTCCTTTTACATTTTATAAACCTGCCATCAATTGCGCTTGACGTAATTCCAACTGCCTAACTCCTCTTGGCAAGAAACGTCGAATTTCATCTTCATTAAAACCAACCTGTAATCTTTTTTCATCAATCATTATTGGTCGACGCAACAATCCAGGATTCTCTTTTACTAACTCTAACAAGTCCTGCAACGGAAGTTCATCCAAATCCATATTTAGTTTTTGGAAAACCTTAGAACGAGTAGAAATGATCTCCTCAGTTCCATCTTCTGTCATTCGCAAAATAGCCTTCAGTTCAGAAATATTCAATGGTTCTGAGAAGATATTTCTTTCCTTGAATGGAATTTCGTGTTCTTGCAACCACGCACGAGCCTTACGGCAAGACGTACAACTTGGGGAAGTATAAAGTGTCAACATGTGCATCACTCCTTTTCGTGATTCTCATCACTTTTTTAAAACAGGAAATCTAACTGTTTTCCCATTTAATGTAAGTATACCCAACTTCAAGTAAAAATACTAGCCATTTTTCCAAAAAAAAACATAATTTTGCGTTATTTTACGTGTTTTTTTTAAATATTTAAATAAAATCCGGTTTTTTTCAACATAAAATTATAACGTTTTCAAAAACTAAAATACTAATACAGGTTTTAAATGTTGTATCAACTGTAATAGTCTAAAAAATCTGACATTTTAGTTTTTTTCACTTAGTCCTGTTTTTTTTTATTTTTAGCTGTATAATAATATCAATGACTTTTATTAATCAATTAAGGTAGGTACATCATGGAAACTATTTTTTCTGGCATTCAGCCAAGCGGAATACCAACTATTGGGAATTATATTGGTGCAATGAAACAATTTATTGAATTACAAAATCACTATGACTGTTATTTTTGTATTGTTGATGAACATGCAATAACAGTTCCTCAAGATCCGTTGAAACTACGTCAACAGACGCGTAGTTTAGCAGCTCTATATCTAGCAGTAGGTCTTGATCCTGAAAAAGCGACGATCTTCATTCAATCTGAAGTTTCGGCTCACGCTGAAGCGGCTTGGATCATTCAATGCAATACAACGATCGGTGAATTAGAGCGTATGACTCAATTTAAAGATAAATCACAAAAAAATGGACGTACAGGCGTTAGCGCTGGTCTTTTGACTTATCCACCTTTAATGGTAGGAGATATTGTTTTGTATAATGCAAACTTAGTCCCAGTTGGCGATGACCAAAAACAACATTTAGAATTAACAAGAGATTTTGTAGAACGTTTCAACAAACGTTACGGGCAAGCAAATCAAGAAATTCTAGTCCTCCCAGAAGTGAAAATCGCAGAACAAGGCGGACGCGTAATGAGTTTACAAAACCCAACAAGTAAGATGAGTAAATCAGATTCAAATGCCAAAGGTTTTATCTCAATGTTGGATGAACCGAGTGTTATCCGTAAAAAAATCAAATCAGCAGTAACTGATTCAACTGGTATCATTGAATATGATCCAGAAAATAAACCAGGTATCTCAAATTTACTAAGTATTTTCTCTGCTGCAACTGGTCGACCTGTTGACGAAATAGCTGCAGCTTACGAAGGAAAAGGCTATGGCGAATTTAAAACAGATTTAGGTGAAGCAGTCGTGGACTTACTTGCTCCAATACAAGAACGTTATCACACATTACTCGCTTCTGACGAATTAGACGATATCCTTGATAAAGGTGCCGAACAAGCTCGTCTGGTCGCTAATAAAACCTTACAACGAATGAAAAATGCTATTGGTTTAGGAAGAAAACCTCGCAAAAAAAATTAGCAAAAAAAGAGCCCAAAACTGATTTTTAGTTTTGGGCTCTTTTTTATTAGTCTCTAAATTGTGCATCATGCAAGCGGCGATAATGTCCGCCCTTTTCAAGCAACTCTTCGTGTGTTCCTTCTTCTAAAATCCCTTTATCACTGACAACAATGATCCGTGTCGCATGTTTGATCGTAGCCAAACGATGAGCGATGATCAACGTTGTTCTTCCTTCTGCCAAAGAGTTTAAAGATTCTTGAATTACTTGTTCTGTCTCTGTATCCAATGCAGAGGTTGCTTCATCTAAAATTAAAATCGGTGGATTTTTTAAGAACATCCGAGCAATTGCTACTCGTTGCTTTTGTCCTCCAGAAAGTTTGACTCCACGCTCACCGATCATTGTATCTAGACCCTCTGACATTTGATCAACGACTTTTTCTAAATGAGCTAATTGAACAGCTTTTTGAATCTCTGCTTCTGTTGCATCTAATTTTCCGTATGCGATATTTTCACGAATCGTTCCTGGGAATAAGAAAACATCTTGTTGGACGATACCAATTTGACTTCTTAATGAAGTAAGTGTCATTTCTTGAACATTGATACCATCGATCGTAATTCTACCACCCGTCACTTCATAAAACCTAGGCAGTAAATTACACAATGTTGTTTTACCTGATCCACTTTGACCGACAAAGGCTACCGTCTCACCAGGCACGATATGCAAATCAATATGATTCAACACCTTTGTAGAATCTGCATAAGAAAATGAAACATCATCATAAATAATGTCACCATGCAAATGATCCACTGATACCGCATTAGGCTTATCTTGGATTGCAGGTGTTTTGTCAATTTCTTCAGTGAAACGTCTAAATCCAGCAATTCCTTTCGGATAACTTTCAATCATATTATTGACTTTTTCAATTGGACGCACAAAAACATTGGATAATAAAATAAACCCGACGAATTGCCCATCTGTAATCTCGCCTTTGATCGTATAATATGCACCAAAAATCAGTGTAAATAAATTGATTAAACGAATCAAAAAGTAATTATATGCCGAACTAATCCCCATCACTTTATAAAACGTGATTTTCGATTGACGATACGCTTGATTCAATCCTTCAAAACGCTGACGCTCAAATGGTTCGTTAGCAAAAGATTGTGTCACACGAATCCCACTAACAGACGCTTCAACTCCAGCATTGAAATCGCCAAGATTATCATAAATTTTGGTATTAACTTTCGTCATCTTTTTATTGAAGAAAACCAATGCAATCGTAATAAACGGCAATACAATAAACGTTGCTAAAGCTAGTTGCACATGAATTCTGAGCATCAAATAAAACGCCCCTACTAAAGTCATAACCGTAATAAACACATCTTCCGGTCCATGGTGTGCAACTTCTGAAATTTCAAATAAATCTGTCGTCAAACGACTCATCAACTTCCCAGTCTTTTGATTGTCATAATATTCAAATGGCTGCGTCTGCAAGTGTCCATATAGTTCACGACGCATGTCTGTTTCAATATTGACGCCTAATTTGTGACCAAAAAATACCACGACATACTGTAAAAATGTATTTAGTATATAAAATAAAAGCAGACCGGCACAGGCTAAAGCAATCAAACGAAAGTTTCCTTTAGGCATGATTTTATCAATGACTTGATTAACTACAACTGGAAATGATAGTTCTAATAAACCAGCTAGAACTGCACATCCAAAATCTAAAATAAATAAGTGCTTATATGGTCGATAATAGCTAAAAAATCGTTTTAACATAAACTCCCTCTTTCTTTTTGACACTAATACCATTATACGCAAAGAAGGTATAGGATGCAAAGTTTGAAAGTATCAAAAAAGAAAAATAGTGCTTATCAATTTAGTTATATTTAACTAAATTCCAAACAAAAAAAGACATTCGTTTTAGTTTTTTAGACATTTTGAACGCTCTAGATCTTGATATATCAATAACTTGAAAAGCTTTAAGCAATTTGTTAAATTATACATATACATGTACATCATAAAAAAAACACCGATGAGTCGCTTATGTCTTGGGGAAGATAGGCCTGATCGGTGTTTCTATTTTTATTATACTAAATGTAGGATTTTTTTCTACTTCAAAAATTTACTATCGATACTACTTTTTTGAAGTCTTTTGTCTATTAATTTTAAGTCAATAGTTTCTTTCTATAATGTATATCATCAAAACATGAAGAAAGTCGTTCACCAGGTAGCTAAACTAATTCTTGCCACCATTCTAATCTAAATTAAAATTTTCTTTCTGTTCTTTTGTGAAAAAGTTCGCTACAATGGAAAAGGATTTTGAAAATTTTTCTGAAAATTATTAAGGGGTGCAATTTGTTAAAATGAAAACCATTGTTTTTGATGTTGATGACACGATTTATGACCAGCAACAACCTTTTAGAAACGCAATTAAATCAGTATTTCCTTGTGTGAAATCTGAAGATATGCATGCATTATATATTCGCTTTCGTTTTCATAGTGATGAAACCTTTCCTAAGGTCATGGCTAATGAGTGGACACTGGAATATATGCGCTTTTTCCGAATCAATGAATCGTTAAAAGATCTAAATTATCCAATAGTTTCACAAGAAGATGGGTTAACTTTCCAAAAAACGTACGAAGATGAGCTCGATAATATCGTGATGCATCCAGAAGTCAAAAAAGTATTTGATTTCTTAAAAGAAAAAAACATTCCTATGGGAATCATTACAAACGGTCCTACAGATCATCAATTCAAAAAAGTAAAACAACTTCAATTGGAAAATTGGGTTCCTACTAACAACATTATTATTTCTCAAAGTACTGGATTCCAAAAACCAGAAAAAGAAATCTTTGATCTGGCTGCAAAAGAATTCGGTATGGATTGTGAACGTACATTATATGTCGGAGATAGTTTTGAAAATGATATTGCTGGTGCTAAAAATGGTGGCTGGAAATCGCTATGGTTCAACCACCGTTTACGCGAAATGCCTGCTGACGAAGAAGCTTATCACATTAAAGAAGTCACTTCATTCGATGATTTATTCCCTACGATTCAATCATTATTTTCATAAAAAAATGCAGTGTAGACTTAGATTTTTCTCTAAGTCTACACCGCATTTTTCTTTTATTCACCAATACTCAAGATCATTCGAATATCATCTTCAGTCATTTTCGCTAGTTGTTCTTCATTTCCTTGAATCACTTTTTGGAATAGCTCACGTTTTTCTTGCTGTAAGGAGTCCATTTTTTCTTCCACGGTTCCTTCAGCAATCATCCGCCACACTTCTACAACATTCTTTTGACCGATTCGATGTGCCCGACCAGCGGCTTGTTCTTCCACTGCTGGATTCCACCATAAATCATAAAGTATCACAGTATCCGCACCTGTTAGGTTTAAACCTGTTCCCCCAGCTTTCAGCGAGATCAAGAAAACATCTTTTTCGCCAGCATTGAAAGCATCAGCCATTTCCATCCGTTCCTTCGGCTTAGTACTTCCTCTTAAATAGAAGGTGGACAAACCTAGCTCGTGCAATTCTTTTTCAATGATCGTCAACATACTTGTGAACTGAGAGAATAACAACACACGTCGATTGTTTTCTTTAGCAGCTGCCAACAGATCTTTGACCTGCTCTAACTTCCCAGAACCTCCAGTATAATCATCAATAAACAGACTTGGGTCGCAACAAATTTGGCGTAAACGAGTCAAACCAGCCAGAATGCTTAAGCGATTCTTTTTAAAAGCGTCTTGATCCATTTGACTGACGTCTTCTTGCATCTGCTTGAGATACGCTAAGTAGACTGTTTTTTGCTCTTCTGTAAGAACACTATATAAATTACTTTCAATCTTATCGGGAAGGTCTGCCAATACCGTCTTTTTATCTCGTCTTAAAATAAACGGTTGGATCATTTTAGCGATTTCCTCTGGTTTCATTGATCTGAAAAGCGTTCTCGTTGGGAATAATCCTGGCAAAATCATTTGGAAAATCGACCATAATTCATCTAAATTATTTTCGATGGGCGTTCCGCTTAACGCAAATCGTTGCGGGATCGTCAAGCTTTTTAAGGCTTGTGCCGTTTTTGTTCCACTATTTTTAACCATCTGAGCTTCATCCAAAATCAAGTAGCCTAAATTCAGCGCTTGATACATATCGATATCTTGTCTCAAACTGGCATAAGAAGTAATCAACACATCTAAACCAGCTTGATTTGCCAATTTTTCACGTTCTGCTTTGTTTCCAGCAACGACTTCTGCCTGTAAATCTGGCGCAAATTTTTTGATCTCAGCTGCCCAGTTATAAATCAAACTAGCAGGTGCTACAATCAATGCTGCTCCTTTGCCACTTTGTTCTTCTTTTTCAGACAATAAATAAGTGATCGTTTGTAAGGTTTTACCTAAACCCATTTCATCCGCTAAAATACCGCCAAACTGATAATAACCAAGCATTTTTAACCACTTAAATCCATCGATTTGATACGATCTAAGCGTTGCTTGGATGTTTTTAGGCAGCACAGCTTCAAAGTTTTCTGGATGGGTCAAATTCGATACCATCTCTTTAAAAGAATTTGAAAAATGTGCTCGGGAATTGTTTTCAAGCATATTCTCGATCATCAAGCCTTGATTTCTTGGCACTTGAATCGTTCCTTGAACGTTTTTCATATTCTTTCTTAACATTGTCAAAACTTCACTTGTTTGCTGAAACTCCTCTGAATCCAAGGATAGAACCTCACCCGTTTCCAAGGTATAAAAACGGTCATTTCGAAGTAAACTTGCCAAGACAGCATCAATTTCCTGCTCGGCGATTCCTGTGATATCAAAACGGACATCCAGCCAAGAATCTGAATCAGAAACTTCGATGATTGGCTGGTGGTGAGCTGCATCTAAATATAATTCTCTCAGCTTTTTCCCCATACGAACCTCACCTAAACGACGAAACGTTGGAACTTCTGCTTTGAAAAAGTAATACAATCGTTCCCCTGCCGGTAAGTTTTTTTCATATCCTGCTGTGACCTTTTGATAGCCAAATGACGCTAATTTTTCTAGAATTTCTTGTTCTTTTTTACTGTCACGTACAACTTCTTGATTCGCTTTAGAAGCAACTGAATGCTCATCATCTGTTGAGAAAACAACTTCTCCATAAGTGAAATCCACACGAACTTTGATCATTCCTTTGATTTTCCGAAAGATAAAGATCGTTTCTAAAGGATGGTAGACAACTTCTTGGGAAACTTCTTCACTGACTGTTACCGTACCTATTTTTTTCAATAAAGGAATGACAGAGCCAAATAAATCAGACAGCTCTTGTTTTTCATATATGATCTCAGGTTTTTCAACACGTTTCAATAATTGTAACAATGTTGTATAAACAGCTTCTTGTTCTTGGGTAAAAATAAATACCTGATCTTGACTAAAGCCCCACTGATAATGGGATAAAAACGTTGTTATCTGGTCATCGATCAACAGTTTATACGTATTGTCTACTTGTTTATTTATCATAAAAAAGATGGGTAACGACCCTTTTAAAAACGATAGATGACGGTATTTTTTTCCTTCATCATTCAATTGAAAATGAGGAATCTTACTCATTTTCTCCAGCAATTGTTGCCCTTGATCGATCGGTAAAACAAGATACCGTTTATCGATTTTCCCTTTGACCTGCACACCATTTGCTCCAAGTAATTGACTTGTTTGATAAATTGCAGCTAATTGTTCTAGTAATTCTTGTGTTTCAATCGGAAAGGCCTCTTTTATTAAATCAAAATGATGCTGCTTATTGATCAAAAATGTGCCTTGTTTTTGAAACGTTTGGAAGAACTCGCCAATATTTTTTATAATATATGTTTTAGGTTTGATTCCTCGATAGCCTAAGCGTAAAGAAACTCCTAAAACAGCTAATTCTGGGTAATAGCTATTGGTCTCGATCACATCTACAATATACTCTACAACGAGTGGCGTAATCTTATTCTTTTCTTCTATCTGATTCAACTTGGCAAATCCTTTAGTAAACATCTCAGAAACAGATAAAGAACGCTTTTCAAAGCTGACTGGTTGATCCTCTTTTATGATCCGTGAGGTACCTTTTTGTCGTAAAGATAATTCTACAGCAACCGTGTGCTTACAATAGTTGCGGTTTTGATCCATCCAATAAGGACATTCACAAATATCATTTTCTTTGGCTGTTCCATCTAGCTGAACACGATAAAGTTCCTTACCCAGAACTTCTGCATGCCAAACTTTATTTTCTGTATCTTGAACGATTGATAAGACTCTGCCTTCTTTCATATATTCTCGGCCTCGTTCAACAATTTTCTCTGGAATACTCCATTTCATTTTCTCACCTCCTAGGTTTAAGCTGTTTGATAGGTCACTTGACTTTGACCATTTCCATTTGTTTGGATTTGTAATTGTTGCGGAATTCTTGCTTTTAATTCACTTACATGGCTGATAATACCGATCATTCTTCCTTCGTTTTCGATTGTCTCTAATGCCTCCATAGCCATTTCCAAGGCCTCTTCATCTAATGAACCAAATCCTTCATCAATAAACAATGCTTCAATCAACACACCGCCAGCCTGTTCCTGAATCACTTCAGCAAGTGATAGGGCTAAAGCTAAAGCGGCAATAAAACTTTCTCCGCCTGATAACGTATGTGCGCTACGGCTACTTCCTGCATTATCATCATAGACATTGATTTCAAGACCCGTTTGATTCTTATAGCTGCCGGAATCTTGGTTTAGTTCAAATTGATAGCGATTATTGGTCAATAAACCTAGTCGTTGATTGGCAACTTTCAGCACTTCTTCTAGATAAGTTTGCAGGACATATCTTTCCAAGCTAGTTTTTCTTGGATTATCACCATTCACTGTAGCTGTCAATTGATGCAACGCAGTAACTTTTTCCCACTGCTTTTCGATGGAAGCAATCAGGTCTTTGACTTGTTTTTGGATTTTTTCGTTGGCTTGGATCTTTTCTTGTTGTTGATAATAGGTTGCTTCTTTTGCTTGAATCAAAGCCGTTAGCTCAGCTAGCTCGTCAATGATAGGTGTGATCTCCGGCTGTTCTTTGCTCGCTAATTTTTGCTCAAGTTCCATTAATTGAAACATTAGTTGATCCTTTTTCTTATCAAATGCTGTCAATTCTTCCTTGATTTCATCTAATCTAGGGACTTCTCTTAGTAAAACACGTACTATTTTTTCGTCTAGATCAACTGTTGAATTTTTTAGAATATCAGTAAATTGTTGTTCTAAGGCAAGTTGTTCTTTTAGGTTTGTTGCTTTTTCTTTTAATAAATGTTCTTCGCTATTTTTTAGTAGTAAGCGGCGCTCTTTTAATTTTGCTACTTGCTCTTCAATTTCTTGTTTTCGCGTTTCCCATTGTGCAATTTGCTGCTCAAGTTGCTGTTTGTTTGTTTTTATTTCATTGGATGAGCATTTATCATCTGTCAATTGTTCTGAAATAGTCTTGATTTTAGTTTGGTTGGCGGATTGTTCTTGTCGTTTTTCACTAACGATTTTTTCTTGTTCAAGTAAATTTGTTTGCTGCTCTTTAACCGTTTTTTCTAGTTCGATTATTTTATGTTTTGCTGACTCGATTTGTTTAAATTCACGTTCAAGTTTAGTCGCTGCTAATTCAAAGCTTTCTGTTGCTTGCTTGATTCCTTCTGAAGTAAAAGGCTCGTTTAAAGTGACGATTTTTTTTTCTTGTAATTGCTTAAATAAAACATTAACTTTTTCACGTTGACGTTCTAATGCTGCTTGTTGTTCTTTTTCTGTCACTTTCGCCTGGGCTACGTGAGCTTGAATTTTGGCAACTGTTGCTTCTTGTTTTTTTGCAGTTTGTTCACTTTCATCTAGTTGTTTTTCAATCAATTGAATTTCTTCTAAAGAAAATTCTTGATGCTCCTTTTGATTGGGATGTTCTAAGGAACCACAAACAGGACATGCTTCACCCTCGACTAAGAATAAACTCAAACGGCTGATCTGCATTTTTGCCCATTGGCTTTTTTGTATTTCTAGTTGTTTATAAATGAGTATTTTTTCAGCTTCTGCCTGTTTTAATTCAATTTCATTATTCGTCAATTGTTGTTTGTTTTCAGCTATTTTTTCTTCAAGCTGTTGTTGTTGTTCCCAACTATCTATAAAAGTCAGCCATTGTTCTTGATGACGTTCTAAGGCTAATTGCTCTTTTTCCAGCTCTGATTGTCTTTCGATAATAACTCGTTCATTTTGATAGGCTTGTTCTGCTTGCTCTTGTGCTGCTTTGATTTCTACAAGCTGGGTCGTTAAGGCATCAATATGTGCTTGGTTATTTTCGATTGTCTTTTCTAGCTTCTCTTTTTCTTCGTATAAGGGAAGTTGAAATTGTAATTGTGTTACTTTTTCTTTGATGGTGTTTATTTCTGTCGCCTGCTGGCTATGTTCTTGTTGTTCTTGCGCCCATTGCTGATTTAATTGTTGCAGCGTCAGTTGTTCAGATTGATTGGTTTGTAATTCTTGCTCATACGTAGCAACCAATTTTGTTTTTTCATCTATTTTTTCAATTAAGCCTTGATGATTTTTGACCCATTGAAGTTGTTGTTCTTCCGCTCGCAGTTTCTCGATCATTTCAGTTGCTTGATCTAGTTCTTCTTTTTGCTTTTTGAGCTGAGCTTGCTTTCCAAAATCGTTTATTAGTTCTTCTAGCGCAAATTTTTCTTGTTCCTTATGGTGTTTTTTTTCTTGCATTGCAGAAAGTGTCCTTTTTTCTGCTGTTTGTTGTTCGATCATGATTTCCTGTTGTTGTTCCAGTAAAGTCAGTTGCTGTTCCACAGATAACTCTTCTATAAGCTCTTCTTGCCAATAAAGTTGATCTAATTTTGCCTTGATCGTTTGCTGTGTTGCTTCAATGTCTTTATTGACCGCCTTTAATTGCAGTTTTAATTGCTCATTTAGTGTTTGATATAATTGTGTGCCAAACAAGTTACGTAATACCTTCTCTTTATCATTACTATTTGCAATCAAAAAGGTTCGAAACTCACCTTGAGGCAACAGAACGATTTGAGCAAATTGCGTTGCATCTAAATGCAGTAACTCTTGAATAAAACCATCGACTTCACGACGTTTTGTGTACTCTCTCAATTCTTTTCCACTATGGTCTTTAACGATCAATGAAATCTTAGCGCTTTGCGTCCGAGTCCCATCACCACGTTTTTTATACAGTTCTTGTTCTGGTTTTCTGGTAATATCGTAAAAATAGTCTCCGTGAGAAAAAGCCAAATGCACTTCTGTCGGTTCTGAAGGATCAGCAAATGTAGAACGCATTTCCTTACCTTGACGTAATTTTCCTGAGCTTTCGCCAAATAAAGCATAGCTCATCCCATCAAAAATCGTTGTTTTCCCTGAACCAGTTTTTCCGCTGATCAAGAATAATGATGAGTCTTCAAATTTACTAAAATCAATCGTTTCATCAATGTAAGGTCCAAAGTTTTTTAATGTTAATGTTAATGGTTTCAACTTATTGCCCTCTTTCTGCTTGATGAATTTCTGCTAAATTCTCTTTGATCCAATCTTCTTGCTGCTTAGTCAATCTTTCTCCTGTAACTTCTGAGAAGAATTGATCAACTAATTCAGTTGGTGCCAACGCTTTGATTTCTTTTTTATTCTCTGTCTTTTTTTGTTGTTCTTCTCTGCCATATAAGCGCTCAACACCGATTACTCTTGGATAAATTTGTCTCAGTTGATTCATCATATTAGGAATCACCGCTCGATCAGTCAATTGGATATGTAAATAATCTTCACGATTGATTGCTTCATAATAGTCTGGTGCAATCAGTTGCTTAAAACTGCCTTCAATTTGGGTAACATCTCTTAGTGGCTTGATTTCTTTAAACTCAAATGTCGTATCGGATACTTGCGTGTCCACAATCCAAACACCTTTTTTCTGATTCATTTCTGACAAAGAAAATTTTAATGGTGAACCGCTGTAACGTGCATTTTCAGCCTGTAAGGCATTCTTTCCATGCAAATGTCCTAAAGCCACATAATCAAACGATTCTAGCAATGATAACGGTACGGTGTCCAAGCCACCCACCATTAATTTTGTTTCCGAATCAGATTTTTCACTACCAGCTACAAAAAAATGACTGACTAAAACATGCGCCATATTTGGTTTGAACTGTTGTTTCATCTCTATGATTACTTCTTTCATCGCTTGTTCGATCGTGCGAATGTCTTCATTATCAAAATATATTCGTGCTGAAATGGGTTCAAAATAAGGCAATAGAAAAAATTGTGTATTTTGCATCTCCACTGGCTGAAAAGCCTGATCCAATCGTGTATTCAAATAAAAATCCGACTGAATAAACCATGGACCTCCCGTCTCTAAACGGGTACTGCTATCATGATTTCCAGAAATTGCTAATACTGGAAATTTTTCTTGTAAATTCATTTCTATGATCATTCGATTGAATACTTCAATTGCTTCAACAGAAGGAACTGAACGGTCATATAGATCACCTGCTACGACTATAGCATCTACCTTCTCATCTTTAGCAATTGTTAGTATCTGCCCAAATGCATCTACCTGTTCTTCCAATAAATCATAGCCATGTAATTTCTTTCCAATATGCCAATCTGCTGTATGTAAAAAACGCATTTTTCCACCACCTAAAAAAGTCCTTCTTACTATTATACCAAATTTACAGAGAAATATATGGTTCAAACGTATAGAAATTATCCAAAACCAAAAAAAGCTTGAAATCTGACTCTTCAAGTCACACTCAAGCTTTAGAAAAAAATCTATTATTCCTTCACTTCATACTTAAAATTAGGATCGATTTCTTGATCCAAACTGTCAAAAGTCGCTTGCATTCTGCGTTCAACTTCTGCAATACCTTCTTTATCCATCTTAGCAATGTCACTAACATCAATTGGTTCACCAAAGCGGACAGTCACTCGACGGCGCTTAAATAAATCTTTCAGCGTTAATGGGCCTTGGTAAACGGCTGGGACGATTTTAACTTTCGCCATTTTTGCGATCAAGGCTACGCCGCCTTTCAATTCAGAAGAATGACGAGTACCGCTGGGAAACATCACTAAGCTTAAATCAGTATTTTTTAGTGTTTTAACAGGTGTCTTGATGGCACTAGGTCCTGGTTTTTCCCGATCAACAGGAAAGGCATTTGCATGCTTTAAAATAAAACTTAAAAATGGATTTTTAAATAATTCTTTTTTCGCCATAAAACTAAACTTTTTCGGTGATCCACCAACTGCTAAATATAGTGGCTCCCACCAAGTTCTATGAGGTGCAACTAAAATATAATTTTCATTTTGAGGAATACGGTCTTTCTTTTCATAGTGAGCATTGCCGTTGATAAGAAATAAAACAACACGAACAACACCACGCATAAATGTAAAAAACATGTTTTTCTTCCTTTCTTTTCACTAGCTATAAGTATGCCGAAAACTGACGCTTTTGACAAGTCTTTTTCACAGGTTTCTTCTAATCTTAATTGTAGTATAATATAAGGATATCATCTGTTCCACCAAAGAGCTTTACGATATAATTTAAGAAAACTGGCGATTTTGCTGAAGATCTAAGATAAATCATCGAGCCTATTGCCTCAAGTTTTTCGAAAAAATAGAAGCTACACCTTCTATCAGCATCACAAACTTATTAACTTAAACGAATTTAAACTGAAAAAAATCAAAGGACTGAGTTGAACATGTTATTACCAGGCGAACGAATCGATCAATTATTCGCAGATGATATCCAAATCATTCAAAGTAAAGATGTATTTTCTTTTTCAATAGATGCTGTCTTACTAGCCAATTTCCCTGCATTTCCTAAAAACGGCACGATCGTTGATCTTTGTGCTGGAAACGGAGCGGTGGGCCTATTTGCTAGTCGTAAAACAAAAGCCAAGATCACACAAATCGAACTACAAGAACGTTTAGCTGATATGGGAAAAAGAAGTATTCAGTTGAACCAGCTAGAAGAACAAATGACGATGATTGAATTGGATCTAAAGCAGGCAACGACGGTTGTAAAACCAGATTCTGTAGATTTAGTTTTATGTAATCCGCCCTATTTCAAAGAACTACCAACAAGTCAAAAAAATCCAAATCCCCACTTAGCGATCGCCCGTCACGAGATCCACACGACTCTTACCGAAGTGATCGAGGTCTCAGCAAAACTTTTAAAAACAAATGGGCGTCTAGCAATGGTTCATCGGCCTGATCGCTTTTTAGATATTTTACACGCCATGGAGTCCGCTAATATTGCACCAAAACGAGTTCGCTTTGTTTATCCTAAAGTTGGAAAAGAAGCCAATACCTTATTGATCGAAGGAATCAAACAAGGAAAAAAAGATGGTTTTCGCGTTTTACCACCATTATTCACATATGACGAACAAAACAACTACTTACCAGAAATGAAGGCGATGTTGTATGGAAACTAATCATTATTTTTATGTACTTTATTGTAAAGATGATACATTTTACGGAGGCTATACAACAGATCCTGAGCGCCGTTTAAAAGAGCATAACAGCGGTACTGGGGCAAAATATACACGGTTGCCCTCACGACTACCAGCTAAAATGATCCATGTTGAAAAATTCAGCAGTCGCAGTGAAGCGACCAAAGCAGAATATGCGTTTAAAAAATTAACAAGAAAACACAAAATTGCTTATTTAAAGGAGAAAGGAGCAACTGAATGGACCTAAAGATTCGATCATTTCACATTACTGATGCCCAACAAATCGCCCTACTTCTAAAAAGAAATTTTTTAGAAAAAAACAGCAAAGATTATCCAATCGAACAAATGGAAAAGTTGGCTGCAGAATACACTCCTGAAAAAATTATTGAACAAGCAGCATACGCTCACACCTATGTAGCGGAATCAGCTGGTAAGGTAATTGGTACAGGTACCATTTGCCCATTTTGGGACAGCCAAACTGAGAGCATCATTTTGAGTTTATTTGTGCAACCAGAATTTCATGGACAAGGAATTGGTTCAGCTATCATGAAACACATTGAACGTGATGCGTTTTATCTCCGAGCAAATCGAATCGAGATTCCTGCTTCTAAAACAGCTGAAAAATTTTATTTACGTCTAGGTTATCAAGTAAAGAATAATGAGAGGACAGAAGATGAAAATGGTTATTTACGTATGGAGAAAAGAGTATAAAAAATCCTCAGTCATTATTTCAACTGAGGATTATATATTCCTTATTTAAGTTCCTGTTTGACCTTATACAGTAAAAATAACAAAAATACAATATTAACAAATAAAAATGGTACCATAAAGTCTTGTAACAATAAACTTACCACGATCCATGCTGCAAAATAAATCACAGTTTTACTAATAAAAGGAAGATAATTGTGTTCTTTTTTTGTATAAATGATCATATTAGCAATAGTTCCACCTAAGAAACAAATTAAACTGACCGCTAAACATAAAATGAAGAACAATGGCTTTATATCAGCATCTACATAATTTTCATACAGCACAAGCGACAATCCTAATCCCACAAAGATAAAATAATGAGAATGAATCAAAACCAAACCTGCTGTTTCCATTTGCCGATCGATCCCTGATTTGTATACCGCATTGTAAAATAAAAACATCACGACAACTAATAGAAAAAATAAAACACTGCCAATACTTATTTCATTAAAAATAATCGTATTCGCAACTGCAATCACTGCTTCACCAAATAATAATAGCGTAAACAAACTGTATCGTTCCGTTAAATGCCCAAAATTTGTAGGAAAATCTTCCAAAGATTTTTTCATGACAATCGGGAAAAATGCTGTAATAAAAATAGAAACCGCATACACCCCGAAGCGAACAGAATAGGCTCCCCATGGTAAAATCGTAATAAAACCAATCACCCCGCTTGCACATAAAACGATTGTTAATTGATAACATAACTTTTTAACAACAGAATCCTCCGTGCTCCTCATCTTCAAGTAATACTGAATCGCAATACTGAAAAACAAAATAGAGGTTGCTCCTGCAAAAGTAAAATGAGTCTTCTCAAAATCAACGTTGATTGCTTGAGCCAAAACAATCACCCAAAACATATCAAAAAATAAAAATAACGCACTTGTCTTATTTTTAATAGAAAAGCGATTTGCAAAAACGGTTTGATACGTCCAAATCGTCCAAAAAACTAACGTCAACATCAAAAATTCGCCAAGGCTTTTAAAAGATAACATTTGATCTGCACCAACAAACAAGATTGATGCAATACGGCTAATCGCATAAGCAAAAATCAAATCATAAAACAGTTCGAACTCGGAAACCTCTTTTTTTAGTACCTGCATTCGATCACTTCCATTCTGATTAATCGTTAGTATGGTTCTTTTTTATTATAATCTTGATCCTCTATTTAATACAAAAATAGTGACTTGTTTGACATTTTTTATCAAAAAAAGTGTGTGAAACAAAAAATAAAAAGCACTTTTGTTTCACACACTAACTACGAATAAACGATAGGAACAGAAGTAACCTCTTCTGTCTCATCCTCTCTCAATCATTCAATTATCTCGGCCCCTAAGGTTTGCTTGAAATGATTCAAAGCCCATTCATGTCCAACTGGGTCAAAGCTTGCGACCGCATTTTTATGAATGACGATTTTATAACCTAAATTATACGCATCTACTGCTGTATGCAACACGCAAATATCCGTACAAACACCTACTAAATGGATTTCTGTGATTCCTCTCTCTCGAAGACGAATATCTAAATCCGTCCCACTAAAAGCGGAATAATGACGCTTATCGATCCAATACACAGTGGCTTGCTCACGACTTTCTTCATAAACCTCTGTAAGTTCCCCGTAGAGATTTCGTCCAGTCGTACCGGCAATATTATGTGGTGGAAACAAGCTATTCTCCGGATGATAAGGGTCATTTTGATCATGGCGGTCAATGGCATAAACCACAAAATCTTGATTTTCAGTGAACAATTTAGTTAGCTCAACCAAAGATTTCTCAATCGCCTGCCCAGCATCACCTGTAGTTAAAGCACCATCTGTTGCAACAAAATCATTTGTGTAATCGATTGAAATCAACGCTTTCATTCTAAGACCTCCATTTAAAAATGCGATAGCTTAAACTAAATGCTCTACAAAATGAATCACCATTTGCGCAGATTTTTCTCCTGCTTCTTCAATAAATTCATCAAATGTTTGAGAGGCTTCATGATCTGCAGTATCGCTAATTGCTCTAACTACTAAAAATGGAATATTAAATTGTGCCGCAGCTTGAGCGATTGCTGCACCTTCCATTTCACAAGCCAATGCTTCTGGAAATTCAGTGACGATTTCTTTGACTTTTGCTTGATCGTTGACGAAAGAATCTCCTGTTACAATCAACCCATGATGGATCGACATACCAGTTTGTTCTGCGGCTTTTTTCATTTCAAGTTTTAAATAGTCACTCGTTTCATAATACAAAGGCATTCCTGGTAATTGTCCTGGTTGGTAACCAAATCCAGTAACATCTACATCAAAATATGCTAATTTGTCCGCAATCACTAAATCACCCACAGCTAACCCTTTGCCGATACCGCCAGCTGATCCTGTATTGATTACCATGTTAACCCCATATTGATGAATCAATAATGTTGTTGTAACTGCCGATAAAACCTTACCGATCCCTGAACGAACAACGATGACTTCATGACGACCTAAAGAACCTGAAACAAATAAAGCTCCAGCTCTTTCCCACGACCGAGCATCCGTTAATCTTTCTTTTAAAATTTTTACTTCTTGATCCATTGCTCCGATAATTCCAATTTTCATCGTGATTTCCTCTTCTCTATAAATTCAATACTATAAATATAACAATAGCCAACAAAATTGCCACAACAATAATCGCTTTCGTTAGCGTATTGCTGCGTTCACGAATTTTTGTTTGCTCATTTGAACGTGATTTAGTAATTTCTTTTTGCTTTTTATGTTCTTTTCGATAAAAATTAGCTATTTCTTTTTCTTTTTTACGGTACTCTTTGTCAGCTTCTTTTTGTTCTTGCTCAAATAATTTTTGTGCTTCCTTGTCAGCTTCTTCTTTTCGTCTCCGTAATTCTGTCCGAGTGACCAGCGGACCTTTACTCATCGTTTATCCTCCTTCAGCAGCTTTTTTAGTTGCTGCAGTTCCCAGTATTGCACGGCAAAGATCGTTTTTGCATCACCAATCAGTCCACTGGCAATTTCTGCTTTTGCTTCGTCTAATGTTAATGTATATAATTCTAAAACTTCGTCATCATCTTGCGGACGGGGATTAGGAACTTTTTCTAAATCTTCAGCATAATAAATATGAAGGAGTTCGTCAGCAAAACCAGGAGAAACATACATAGAAGTCACAAAGGTCAATTGATTGGCCCTGTAGCCCGTTTCTTCTTCTAATTCTCTTTCTGCTGTTTCTTTTGGATGATCATGCTCGCCAGGATCGATTTTTCCAGCAGGGATTTCTAAAAGAACTTTTTCCATTGGTTTTCTAAATTGTTTGACCATGATCATTTTATTATCAGCTGTAATCGGGATCACCGCAACTGCTCCTGGATGGAACACTAATTCACGTGTACCTGTCTCGCCGTTTGGCAGGCGTACTTCATCTACGACAACGTCAATGATCTGTCCTTTAAATATCTCTTTTCTGGAAATCGTCTTTTCCTCAAACTCTTCAAAGTTCATCATGCAGTTCACCAATCTTTCTATGGATATAATACCTTAGTTTTGAAATTTTATCACTTATCGTTCTTTTTGTGAATCCTTTGTTTACTTTAAATAGAGATTTTTAAGGTTAGTACTTTTATTTACCATTCATTAAATAATTAAATAAAAACGTCCATATCTCTATCTAATTATACCAGTAAATAAAAATTGGCATAGTCTCCATTTAAAAAATAGAAAAAGAGAGGAGCCGAACTAGATAACTAGTCCCACTTCTCTCTATACTGAAACAAATTTACCTTGATCTTTTGTTGCTGATTATTCTTACAGTTCAGCCAGAGAGTTCATAATTTTGATCAAATCAGCTTCATTACTGTCTTTTTTGCTATTTAATGTCCAGCTGATGCATTGTAAATAATGATCTTTGCTTTCCACTAAATCATAGATATAGTAAACTTCCACACCATCTTTACTTGCTGTAAATGTACGACGTTCACCACTTAGTTCATTGTATTTGATTGTTTCTTTCTTTTCATTCGTTTTATCACCTAAATCAGATAAATCAACAGAACTCTTAAATGCAGCGAAACTTTCAAAATCTTTTTTTGCTTCGCTTAAAACTATGTAGTATTCTTCTTTTGTCTCATTTTTCAAGCTAACATCCGCATTGTCACTTAATTCTTTAGTTTCGATTGATTGCCAACCATCTGTTAATTCTAATTTAAAATTACCGTTTTTAGTTTTGATTACTTCTATCTTGCCTTTTGAATCATTGGTTGACTCTTTGGTTTCTTCAGTGGCAGCTTTGTTTTCATCCATGGTATCACTTGTTGCAAACTTATCTCTTGGTTCATAAAACACTTCATCGTCACCATAAGAACTTGATTCTTCCACACTAGAACTAGTTTCTTCTATATAAACGTCATCGTCATCTTCTTCCACAACTTTACGTCCAGAACAGCCTGTGATTACTAACCCTACTAATAATATAGCAATGATTTTAAATTTTTTCACAATGTTTCTCCTTTTATCCTGATCATTATCTTCCATTATACCTTAGGTTTCTATATTTTTCTCATATTTATTTTTGACTTTTTTATGAACAATTTCGTTCAGTCTACATCTAAAGTAGTAAAAATCGCCATTTTCTCTTGCCATTTCTTACATTTTCTCTAAATATTAAAATCAACCTTTGGACTGATATTATTTATAGACTAGAATGTGCTAAAATAGCTTATGTAGCGGAGGATAATAACTTTCGAGGGAATAAATGATTGGAGGGAATTAAAATGAGAAAAGGAAAACTTATCCAAATAATTGCTTATTTATTTTTAGCTGGTTTCGTTCTACGTTTTATTACTGGTGTACATTTACCAGCGATTGTCGTGGTTCTTTTGATTCTTATGGTACTGCTTTTTACTGGATCAAAGAAAAAATCTGGAAAAAAAGAGGATCAATTGCCTAATCTAACAAAGAATAAAGAAGAACATTATGCAAAACTTGGTATGACAGATCAGGAAATCGACTTTTTCCGTGATACGATGAATACTACTAAAAAACAAATTGTTCAGTTACAAGAAAATATGAATGCTTCTACTAAGTTGCGGGCCATTGATTTGCGTAATGATACATTGCGAGTATCAAAAGCACTCTTTAAAGAACTGGTCAAAGAACCTAAAAAGTTACACTTAGCCAGTCATTTTCTTTATACGCACTTGCCTAATTTAGTTGACTTAACGACTAAATACTTAGAAATCGATGACCATGAAATCAAAAACAAGCAGACTTATGAAAAATTAGAGGAAAGTTCTCAAATCATCGATCAAGTCTCTAAATTGATCAAAAAAGATTATGAACAATTTGTCTCTGACGATTTAGAAGACCTAGATATTGAGATTTCTGTTGCTAAAAATAGCTTAAAAAGAGATAATGAAAACAAAGATAATTTTAATAATTAGTTAACTTTACAAGCTGAATGAGCTCATTCAGCTTTTGAATTAGGAGGAAATATAATGGAAGATAAACCAAAAGATGTGACACCTGTCAGCGATACTTTAGATGATTTGCTGAACAATCCATTTTCAACACCAGTTGATTCACTGACTGCTACCCAACAAAGTGAAATTTCTGCTTTGCAGGATCAACAAGTTGCGACTAGATTAGTTGATAAATTACCAGAAGAACGTCAAGCTCAAGCAAGAGAATTAGCTTCTAAAATAGATGCACAAGATTCCCAAGCTGTGATTACTTATGGTTCTGCTGCTCAAACTAAATTAGGTGAATTTTCACAGTCTATGTTAAACCATGTGCAGTCTCAAGACATTGGACCTGTAGGTGATTCACTAACAGATCTGATGTATCGACTAAGCGAAGCCAATCCAGATGAATTACGTGCAGGCGAAGGAAATATTTTTCAAAAAATGTTTGGAAAAGTCAAACAGTCAATTTTTGAAATCACTGCCAAATATCAAAAAATCGGCGCCCAGATCGATAAGATTGCTGTAAAATTAGACAAAGAAAAAAATGGTCTTTTAAAAGATAATTTAATGCTGGAACAGCTTTATAATAAGAACAAAGACTATTTTGATGCCCTGAATATCTATATTGCCGCAGGTGAATTAAAAATAGAAGAAATGCAAACGATAACCATTCCCGAAGCAATGAAAAAAGCGGAAGAGTCTGGCGACCAAATGGATGTCCAAATCGCTAATGATTATACACAGTTTTTAGATCGTTTGGATAAACGTACCCACGATTTGCGTCTAGCTAGACAAATCACTATTCAGCAAGCACCACAAATTCGTTTGATTCAAAATACAAACCAAGCCTTAGCTGAAAAAATCCAAGCATCAATCAACACTGCCATCCCACTTTGGAAAAACCAAGTTGTGATTGCATTAACACTCTTACGTCAAAAAGATGCGGTAACAGCACAACGTCAAGTATCAGAGACAACAAATGATTTACTGAAGAAAAACTCTGAAATGCTTAAAATCTCTGCAATTGAAACCGCAAAAGAAAATGAACGCGGAATTGTTGATATTGAGACATTACAAAAAACACAAAATGATTTAGTCGAGACTATCCAAGAAACCTTACGTATCCAGCAAGAAGGTAAAGAAAAACGCCGTGCTGCTGAAATTGAGTTAGGTCATATGGAAGAAGATTTGAAGACCAAATTATTGGAATTAACTCAATAAAATCTACAACATAAAAACACTTAATTAAGCAGATACTGCTCGATTAAGTGTTTTTTATTAAACAAATTTATAGTTAGAAAGTCTAATTTCACAAAGCCAAACAATTATATCAATAAAAACAGCGATTCTTAAATAGAACGAAAATAAATCTGACTATGCCTAGAACAATTTGGGTTGAACAAGTGTCCGCAATTCGAACATTGATTACTTTTTTTATATTCATCATGATTCATTTCATGATGACATTTCCCACAAAGAACAATTTTAGCCAAAGGCTCTTCAACGATCGGCCAAGGAAGAAAAAAATGATCTTCTTGTTCATTATGACACTGGTAGCACGCATAAAATTTTTTACAACAGTAGCATTTGTTGGCAACAACATCCACCGCTGAATCGTAGTGTACACATCTGCCCGCTTTATCAATGATTGATCCATGTATTGTATTCACCTATGCTCTCCTTTGAACTAAAGAGTTTGAAATTCTTTTTGCGATGATAGCCGCAAAGAACGCTTTGATCGTATCACCAGGAATAAAGGCTATACTTGCTATCAAGCTTTTTGAAAGTGATACATCAGAAAGCAGACTCACTCCAACAGCTCCACAAAAATCAATAAACAACGCACCAAAAAGAAAAGTAATAACAAATCCATAACTAAGATTTTGATTATTTGGATTAAGTTTCTCACTCACCCAACCAATTAAAAAAGTTGCAAAAGGATAAGCAAAAAGATAGCCTGCACTGATACCAAAAAAGACAGACATCCCTCCTCTACCACCAGCGAGTAATGGAAATCCAATAGCTACCAAACATAAAAACAGCAATGTTGCTATCGTTCCATTCTTTTTCCCTAACAGTAAACCGCTTAGCATAAAGCCAGCATTTTGAATCACAATCGGAACGGGTAAAAGACTAATTGGAATCGGTGGAAAAAAACCTAAAACAATAATAATGCTGATCATAAGAGCAATTTTAGTGATATCTTTTGTTTTCATCTGTTCCCTCCAAAATATAAGCAAAATTTATATATTTAAAATACTATTTCCACTCCCTTTTGTCAACCTTTTAAAAATAAAGGTTAACCATAATTTGTGAATGGCCAATAGAGATGAACTCTATTTACGATAAAGATTGATTTTACTCTAAGAAACATAAGTCTTTAGTTGTTTTTCTTGATGATAATGATACAATAAAGTAAAAAGTACTTTTATCTAATTTAGAGAGGATGAGCAACTTGACACACTTTAGTTCAAAGGAAGAAGAAAAGCACTATTACGAACAACAAGCTGATGAAACTGAGTTTTTGAAATGGTACCATCAACAAGAACTTCCTGAATATGAAAAACCTTCTCTGACTGTAGATATTGTTTTGATGTGTTATAACAAAGAAGAAGATCAATTAAAAATATTACTGATCAAAAGAAAAGGTCATCCTTACAGAAATTCTTGGGCTTTGCCTGGCGGTTTCGTTAATAGAAATGAATCTACAGGTGAAAGTGTTTTAAGAGAGACGCAGGAAGAAACTGGTGTAATTATCTCTAAAGATAATATTGAACAACTTCATAGCTTTAGTAGGCCCGATCGTGATCCTCGAGGCTGGGTGGTCACGGTTAGTTATTTAGCATTTATCGGTGAAGAACCTTTGATTGCCGGAGATGACGCAAAAGAAGTTCGTTGGTTTACAATGGAACGTAAGGAAAATATTCTTTCTCTTACAAATGGCGATGTAGAAATTATTCTAGATTTGAAAACAGGTGAGTCTACTGGAAAAGACACTTTGGCTTTTGACCATAGTGAAATCATTTTAAAAGCCTTCAATCGCGTAGCTAACAAAATGGAGCATGACCCACAAGTTCTCCAAGTGCTGGGAAAAGATTTTACAATTACAGAAGCTCGCAAAGTTTTCGCTAAATTTTCCGGTATTGATTACAAAACAATTGATCACTCCAACTTTAAAAAAGCGATGCTTCATCATTTTGAAGAAATCGGTGAACGCCCAGTAGGAATCGGACGTCCTTCAAAAATTTACCAGTTAAAACCTGAAAATTCGTATAAAAATTAAGCGCTGATTTGAACAAAGAAAGGCTGATATTATGGTTATCTATTTAAGAAAAGCACTCTCTAATGATTTGCCCAAAATCATGGAAATCATTCTGTCTGCTCGTCAGTTACTTCATGATCATAATATTCCTCAATGGCAAAATGGTGATGGACCTACTGAACAGCAATTAAAACAAGATATTATCCTCCAACGATGTTATGTATTGATTGTGGATCAAGATATTGCTGGTTTAGGTATCCTTTCAACAGACAAAGAAGCACCATATGAACAAATAATAAATGGTCATTGGCAGAAGGGTTCTGGAGATTATGCGACAATTCACCGAGTTGCTCTTGATTCTATTTTTCAAGGCAAAGGATTGGCCTTGCTTTTAATGAACTTTTTAATTACTACTGCTAGGTTGGACAATCATCTAGATATCCGAATTGATACACATCCTGAAAATATGGCAATGCAACGATTAATAAAAAAAGCTGGCTTCAGCTATCAAGGTGAGGTTTTACTCCCTGTAGCAAACGGTGAACGCTTGGCTTATCAATTAATTCTGTCATAAACATTTTAATACACAAAAAAGCACCCCCTTCGGATCTATCTAATCCCAAAGTGAGTGCTTTTTTCATATCACGTATATTTTCATCATTTTACAATTTGCTTAGCTATAAAGCTTGAGTATTTCACTTGTCCTTCCACATTTGGATGAACTCGATCATCGTAAAACCATTCGTCGTGCTCATTACTATAACCATACCAATCAATGATGACAAGATTTTTATATTTCTTTTTCATCGTTTCTAACATTGCATTAACTTCATTTTGCCATCTACGTGTAGGAACGCGGACATTGATCCAAAAGACTTTGCGTTTAGGACCGATTGCCGTCATAAATTCATCAAATTGAGCTTCAGTAAACGAACCATTCGTTCCAAGTCCAACTAAAACATTATCTTTCAGCAATTTTTCTTTATCCAGTTTTTCAATGATTGGTGTACTAGTATAGAGCTGTCTGCCCACCTCACCATCGACGATCATCTTAGGGAAAATTTCTTGTAGCCCCGCTGCCGCATCCAAAATAACTGAATCACCGAAAGCTGTAATTTCCATCCCTTGTGCTTTCTTAACTTCTTCTGCAGTTAAATCAAAGTTAGCTTCAGGTTCTTTGATTGATTGTATTGTTGATTCTGTAGTCTTCCCTTCGTTTTTAGCCTTTTCTTCAGCTTTTCTCTGTTCTGCTTTCTTTTTGTTTGCCTCAATATTTTTTTGCAACTGCTGTTGGTCAGCAGTCACTTCATTTGAAGGTGCAATAGCAAAAGCAAAAAGAGCAAAACACGATAAAACAACACTGATCAAAGCAGTCACTTTAGGAATTGTAACCCATGGTTTCTGGAAAAAATCTTTGATCGCAAACCAAGTGTATTTATAATAAAATTTACCTAAAGGCTTTTCAATAAATCGGTAAGAAAGTTCACTGACTCCTAAAATCAGAGCAATCTCAATCAACGAATGTAGGAAAACATGATCGCTTAGATTTTTAATTTTCGCTTCATAAAAAATCATAATTGGGAATTGATACAAATAAATACCATAACTTCTTCTACCAAACCATGTAAATACCGGATTCGTCAGCCAACGGTTTAGATCAGCACCTGGATGCGCAGTAACTGCAACTAGCATCGTTGCAAAGATACTGACAATAAACATCCCTCCGTAATAAACAAAAGCAAAATGATCTGCTAGGAATAAGAAAGAGAGCAATAAAACTGCTAAAGAAGCAATTCCTACACCATTCAATAAACTTTTAGCTTTTATCGGGATTTCTTCTTTTAATCGGTAACTTGGCCAAACAAAAGCCAAACCACTTCCCATCAAAATAGAAAATAGTCGCGTGTCTGTTCCATAATAGACTCTCGTTGGATCTGCCCCTGGTGTATATAGAACAGCCATCAAAATTCCTGAGCCAACAGCGGCCGCCATGATCAAACCAAAAATCTTGCCACTATGTTTAATGTACTTTTTAAGAACAATAAATAACAACGGCCAAATCAAATAATTCTGTGCTTCAACAGCTAATGACCAAATATGAGTAAACGGTGACTGTGTGGTAAAACGATCAAAATAAGAAAATCCTTTAAAGATCTGCCACCAGTTATTATAGTAGAGTACGCTGCTGGCGACAACACTGCGTAAGTTATTCAACAGGTCTTTTTGAAAAAAAACTATATATGCTGACGAGGCAACTAGCATGGCGATCAAGGCAGGATAGAGCCTTTTCATACGACGAATATAAAATCCTTTAACATCAATTGTTTCGGTCTGAAGCCATTCTTGCCTCAATAAATCAGTAATCAAGTATCCGGAGACTGCAAAAAAAATAGGGACGCCTAAATAGCCCCCACGCATTATATTAGGGAACAAATGATAAAGAATCACACCGACGACCGCAATGGTTCGGATCCCATCGAACCCGGTAATATAACGGCGATTTTCTAATCTTTTTTTATTATTCATTTATATTTTCCAACTTTACTAGTATTCTTTTTTATATTTCGAGTAATTTTTAACAAAGGAAACATGATTTTAAATGTGACGAATGATAGAAAAAAATAAGTCGTACTTGACCAAAAAAGGGTGGTCGATTGAAGTGTTAAAAAAATTTCTATCTGGCTCATGTTCTTTGACAGTCGTTGTTTTTTGACTGATTTAATGTAGTAAGTTAAATATACGTTCTTTCTTAACAAATGGCAAGAACTCTTACTCTATTTTTCATTATTTTAAGTAAATTTTAGATAATTCTCTTCAAAAAAAGATTGAACAATATGATAGAATTAACTTCTACACATTATTCAATCTTATGATAGTAACTTAACATAGTTAAGTTACTGATATTAATACCCCCATCGGTCATACTCGAACGTTGAGAATAACTAGCACGTCACTTAGAGGCAGACAGTAGATTCTGTTTTTCAGCTGTTTTGGTTGTTACGTCTCTGATTTAATCGAATAATCGCTATTATTCTGAACTAACGGATGATACCAAAAATATACCATCACCAAAAATAAATTTAATAAAAAAAGCAATAATGAACGTTTTTCATTCAGTTTCACGTAATCATTTATTAATAAAATAAACTAAATAGGTCGCTTAAAAAAAGTATTTACAACTTTCTTTAAGCGATCTATTTAATATTTTTTTCATTTAATTGTTAAACAAGTAATGCATACAACGACGGGTTATTACTTAAATCAATATAATTAGGGTCAAACTCAGCCATTTTCACCAATAGATTGGGTAATTCCTCTTTCTCGTTAAGTAAAATCCCCAATACAACTGGTCCTGTTCCACGATTAACCTTTTTTGTATATTCAAAACGTGTGATATCATCGTTTGGCCCTAAAATATCAGTCACAAATTCTCTTAATGCACCAGGACGTTGAGGGAAATTAATTACAAAATAATGCTTCAATCCTTCAAAAATTAGAGAACGCTCCTCGATTTCTTCCATCCGGTTTATATCATTATTTCCACCGCTGATAATGCAAACAACATTTTTACCTTTAATATCCTCTTTAACTAACTCTAAAGCTGAAACACTTAATGCTCCTGCTGGTTCTACAACAATTGCTTGTTTTGTATATAAATCTAAAATAGTTGAACAAACTTGTCCTTCATCGACAGCTAAAAGCTCATCCACATATTCTAACGCATGTTCATAAGTTAAATGACCGACTTGCTTGACTGCAGCACCGTCAACAAATTTTTCAACGCTATCCAGCATAACTGGTTTTCCTTCATCAAAAGCCGCCCGCATTGATTGAGCACCTAACGGCTCAACACCAATTACCGCAGTAGTTGGGCTGACACTTTTTGTGTAAGTTGAAACTCCGCTGACTAAACCACCTCCACCAATTGCTGCTAATAAATAGTCTACTTGAAATTCAGACTCTTTCGCCTCTTGAAATACTTCAACAGCCACCGTTCCTTGTCCTGCCATAATATTTAAATCATTAAAAGGATCAATAAAAGCTTGATTATTGGCTTTAGCATATTCTTTAGCCGCTTTGGCAGAAGCATCAAAGGTATCTCCAATCAATTGAACGGTCACTTCATCGCCACCAAAAAATTTTACTTGAGAAATTTTTTGCTGAGGTGTGGTGGTCGGCATAAAAATCGTAGCTGCCACGTGCATTTCATGACAGGTATACGCTACACCTTGGGCGTGGTTTCCAGCACTAGCACAAACTACTCCGTTTTTAAGCATGTCATTCGGGGTTTGCTTAATTGCATAGTACGCACCTCTTAATTTGAATGAACGAACTTTTTGTAGATCTTCTCTTTTTAAATACACGTTACATTGATACTTTTGTGATAGATACATATCGTACTGCAATGGTGTTTTCGTTACGACATCTTTCAGTATAGTATATGCTTCTTCGATATTTTCTTTTGTTAATTTCACCAAATTTTCCTCACCTCTTACTATGTAAAAGGTTGAGAAAAATCTATTTTCTCAACCTTTATTTACTAGTTTAGTCTTCTCTTGATACGAAAGGCATCATTTTACGTAGCTCTGCTCCAACTTTTTCAATTGGATGTCCAGCGTTATCTTTACGCATTTGTTTGAATTCTTTGAAGCCATTTTTGTTGTCATCAATGAATCCTTTAGCAAATTTGCCATTTTGAATATCTGTAAGAACCTCTTTCATGTTAGCTTTTGCTTCAGCAGTTACAACACGAGGTCCTGAAACGTAGTCTCCATACTCAGCAGTATTTGAGATTGAGTTACGCATTTTCTCAAATCCTCCCTCATAAATAAGGTCAACGATCAATTTCAATTCATGACATACTTCAAAGTACGCTAATTCTGGTTGGTAGCCAGCTTCTGTCAATGTTTCAAAGCCAGCTTCGATCAAGCTTGTTAACCCACCACATAATACTGCTTGCTCACCGAATAGATCTGTTTCCGTTTCTTCTTTAAAAGTTGTTTCCAATACACCAACGCGAGTGGCACCGATTCCTTTTGCATAAGATAATGCAACATCACTTGCTTTGCCTGTTGCATCTTGGTATACCGCAAATAATGCTGGTACCGCAAAGCCTTCTGTAAAGGTACGACGTACAAGGTGTCCTGGACCTTTCGGAGCAACTAAGAAAACATCCACATCTTTTGGTGGCGCAATTACATCAAAATGAATATTGAAGCCATGACCAAAGGCTAAGGCATTGCCTGCTTCTAAGTTTGGTGCAATTTCATTGTCGTAAAGATCTCCTTGAATTTCATCTGGAGCCAAAATCATAACAATATCTGCTTTTTTAGATGCTTCTGATACAGTTAGAACGTCAAAACCGTCGTTTCTAGCCGCTTCTGCTGATTTTCCTTCACGAATCCCGATAATCACTTGATTACCATTGTCTCTTAGGTTTTGCGCATGAGCATGTCCTTGTGAACCGTAACCGATAATTGCGATTGTTTTTCCTTCTAATTGATTGTTTTCTACTGAGCTATCATAATATACTTTTGCCATGTTGAACCCTCCAAATTTTTTATGCTTATAAGCGTATGCTTTAAGACCTATTTTTAGTTGTTGCCTCTGGTAAATCCTGTGACGCCTGTTCGTGCTAATTGTTTAATGCCATATGGTGCAACGACATCCACGAAAGCGCTGATTTTTTCGCTAGTTCCTGTGACTTGAATCACGACAGAACGTGTACCAACATCAATAACATTGGCTCTAAACGGATCAATCACTGAGAATAATTCAGCTCGAACAGCAGCTGGTGCATTGACTTTTACTAATGCTAATTCTCTTTCCAAATGTGGTTCATCTGTGATATCAGAAACTTTGATCACATCGATTTGTTTATTTAATTGTTTGGTCACCTGTTCACTTTCATTTAAATCAGCGACTTGAACGACAATTGTGATCCGTGAAACATTGTCTAACTCAGTTGGTCCAACAGAAATGCTATCGATATTAACTTGTCTACGTGTCAAAACACCACTAAAGCGATTTAAGACCCCAGAATTATTATTGACTGTTGCTGTAATAATGCGTCTCATGTTAGTCCACCCCCAGCATCTGATAGTTTGCTTTGCCCGCTGGAACCATTGGTAATACATGTTCCGTTGGTGACACCATAACTTCTATCAACAAAGGTCCTGTCTCTTTGAACGCTTCTGTTAATTCTGCTTCTATAGTTTCTGGATTTTCTATCCTAACGCCTTTGATATGATACGCTTCTGCCATCTTCACAAAATCAGGTTGACTAGCAAAAACTGATTCTGAGCGCCGACTGTTAAAGAAACTTTCTTGCCATTGACGCACCATCCCCAATGATTGATTGTTTAAAATCACGATTTTGATTGGAATATTGTATTCATTTAAAATTGCTAATTCTTGATTAGTCATTTGGAATCCGCCATCGCCTACAAACAGCACAACTTCTTTATCTGGACAGCCTAACTTTGCGCCAATTGCTGCTGGAACTCCGTAACCCATCGTTCCAAGACCTCCGCTTGTCACCAGCTGTTTCTCATTTTTAAATGGATAAAATTGAGCAGCCCACATTTGATGTTGTCCTACATCCGTTGCAACGATTGCTTCGCCATTTGTAAGTTCACCAATAAATTCAATTACCTTTTGAGGTTTGATTTCAGCTTTTTGATCTTTATCATATTTAAATGGATGTCGTTTTTTCCTAGAAAAATTTAATTTTTTCCAGTCTGTACAATCTTCAACATCAACATCGATTTTTAACATTTCTTTTAAAGTTTCTTTTGCATCTGCCACTATTGGAATTTGGGTCTCGATCGTTTTACCAATTTCAGCTGGATCGATATCTACATGAGCAATAATTGCATTAGGTGCAAATTCTTTTGGCGCACTCGCTAAACGATCATCAAAACGAGATCCTATATTGATCAGAAAATCGCAATCCGTCAACGCCATATTTGCCGCAAACGAACCATGCATACCGCCCATCCCAAGAAATAGTTCATTATCTGTCGGGACAGCTCCCAGTCCTAATAATGAGCTTAAAGCTGGTACTTGATGTTTGTTGATGAATTCTACTATTTCTTTTCCTGCATCGGCATGTAAAACACCTGCTCCAACTAACACTAATGGTTTTTTTGCTTTGGACAAGGCTTCCATCAACTTTTTCACTTGTAATTTATTTGGTTTTACGGTGGGCTGATAGCTTGGTAAATTTAATTTCACTTCTATATCGGCAGCAGCTTCCATTATGGTAATATCTTTCGGTAGATCGATAACCACTGGACCTTTTCTGCCAGTTGTTGCAATATGAAACGCTTCTTCAATGATCCTCGGTAATTCTTTCGTTTCTCTCACTTGATAATTGTTTTTGGTTATCGGCATTGTAAGTCCGATAACATCTGCTTCTTGAAAAGCATCTTTTCCAATACCATCTGTCAAAACTTGCCCCGTGAAAACAACCAACGGAATTGAATCACTCATCGCATCAGCAATACCGGTGATTGCATTGGTCGCTCCTGGTCCGCTAGTCACAATTACTACCCCGGGTTTTCCTGTTGCTTTAGCATATCCTTCAGCCGCATGAACTGCACCTTGTTCATGTCTAGTCAAAATATGGGGTATATCTCCATCATATAATGCATCATACAAAGGAAGGACCGCTCCGCCTGGATAACCAAAAATCATTTCTACCTTTTGTTTTAACAACGCATCAATCAAAATTCTTGAGCCATTTTTCATTTTTTTCTGTTGTTCTGCCATGAGCTTCCCTCCTCTTTCTAGTCTAGTAAGTCATCTGGAATCTGCATGATTCCTCCTGTGTGTGCTGATGTCACCAACGCCGTGTATCGAGCCAAGTATCCTGTTTTTACTTTCGCCTTGAATTTTGGCAGTTGATCATTTCGTTTCGCCAGCTCTTCATCTGAAACATGTAATTCTAGTGTCCGATTTATTAAGTCGATTTCAATCTCATCACCATCTCTGACTAAAGCGATTGGACCGCCAGCTGCAGCTTCTGGAGAAATATGTCCTACAGCAATTCCTCGAGTTGCTCCTGAAAAACGTCCATCTGTAATCAAAGCTACATCTTTACCTAAACCACGTCCAACGATACTAGACGTTGGTGCTAACATTTCCGGCATACCAGGACCGCCTTTTGGTCCTTCATAACGAATAACGACAACGTGTCCTTTGGTCACTGTATGATCATCAATGGCTGCAACAGCTTCATCATGAGAACTGAAACAAATCGCTTTACCTACAAATTTTTTGATTGATGGATCAACACCACCTACTTTGATTACACTACCTTTTGGTGCAATATTTCCATACAAAATCGATAAACCACCTACTGGACTATACGGATTTTCTTTTGGATGGATAACTTCTTCATTTTTGATTACCGCGTCTTGCACATTTTCACGAATCGTTTTTCCCGTTACTGTGATACGGTCTGGATGAATCGCGTTGCCTAAATCCACCAACTCTTTCATGATTGCAGGAACACCGCCAGCTTCATGAACATCATGCATAGAATAAGCTGACGATGGAGCAATTTTAGATAGATAGGGCACTCGCTCAGCAATAGCATTCACTTCTTCCAAGTTGTAATCAATCTCTGCTTCATTTGCGATTGCTAAGGTATGCAAAACTGTATTAGTAGAGCCCCCCATCGCCATGTCTAATGCAAATGCATCATCGATTGCTTCTTTTGTAATGATATCTCTCGGCTTGATTTGTTTTTTGACTAGATCCATTAGATGGAAGGCTGATTGTCTAACGAGTTCTCTGCGCTCATCTGATACCGCTAAAATCGTTCCATTTCCAGGTAAAGCCATTCCTAATACTTCCATCAAACAGTTCATAGAGTTTGCTGTAAACATCCCAGCACATGATCCACACGTTGGACAGGCATTTTGTTCCATAAAGTTAAATTCTTCTTCAGTCATTTTGCCTTCTTTAAAGGTACCAACTGCTTCAAACATATTCGAAAGTGTCAACGTATGTCCTGTTGGATCAATGCCAGCCTTCATTGGACCACCTGAACAGAAAATTGCGGGTACATTCGTTCGAACACTTGCCATCAGCATTCCAGGAGTAATTTTGTCACAGTTAGGAATATAGAAAACACCATCAAACCAGTGAGCATTAATCACAGTTTCTGCCGCATCTGCAATGATTTCTCTACTAGGTAATGAATAACGCATACCAATATGCCCCATTGCAATCCCGTCGTCCACGCCGATCGTATTAAATTCAAAAGGAATGCCTCCAGCTTCGCGAATCGCTTCTTTAGCAACATCCGCCAATTCTCTTAAATGCACATGCCCTGGAACAATATCAATGTACGAATTACAGATTGCTATAAATGGCTTGTTCATATCTTTGGCATTTTTTACCTGTCCTGTCGCATAAAGCAAGCTCCTAGCAGGTGCCGCTTCGATTCCTTTTTTTATTTTATCACTACGCATTTTCATCCACTCCAATTCAGTTGTTTACAGAAGAGCTCTTTGGGATTCTTCTGATTCATTTTCTTATTTACTTCATCTGCTTCTTTATAAAACTTTCTACAAAAAAAGCACCCCATCGATTGAATGGGATGCTTTAGTAAGACCCCCATTTACCAAAGACAAACAGGACTCTAACAGCTGCGAAATTTCTCAGTGTTCTAAGTCCTACACGATAAAATAATGACTAATACGTGATTGTTGTTTGTCTTTTGCATGGCAATGGTCTCCTCTTTTAAAAAATCTATAAAGATTAAAATAGCATGTGATAAATAAAAGCTTTTGTTAACTATAAACCTAATAAATGAGAATGTCAATAAAATTTGATAAAAAGATTCAGAAAATTCTAAAAACATTAGTCTTTCGTTTCTTACTTATTGTTTTTTATCTAGTGATAATAGACATCTGGTAAATTCAAGCTACTATTTTTTCTCATTTTAAAAATCAAAAAAAAATAGCTATTACTCATAATTCTTGAGTAATAGCTATTTTCAATTTAACCTTTTTGGAAGTAATAGAGAGGTTTATGTGTTAAGCGTTTCATTTGTCTTTTTTTATCTTCAATAATGGAAAGTAACTCTTCAGAAAAACTTTCTAAGATAATTCGTCCGCCTTTATACGTACTTCCTCCCATAGAAATCACTTCATCAGGGGTTAAAATCACTTTTCTATGAGCGATTTTTTTGAAAAATTCTTCAATCAAATACGTAGGTAAATAGAAATTATTTTGCGCTGAAAATGATTCTAAATAAATAAAATCGTCAATACTGATGTAACAGTCATCCATTGATATAAAATTCACGGATCTATCCACATAGATATCTCTTTTTTGCAGAATCTCATTGATTTTTTTGTTTAAAAGATTTAGTGTCTCAATTTCTTTGACAAAATTTTCTAATTCACGATAACGTACTGCCTTGCGCTCTTCATAGGTCACACGTAAAGCCACGCCAATCGATGCAATAACTGCACCAAGCAAGACCCCAGTCATACCTGCAATAAAAACAACCATTCAGCTTCCCTCACTCTTTCGTTCTTGTTTTTTTAGTATAACATACTCTTTCACAAGCGTAAAAAAATAAGATAAAAAAAATAGCCCAGTTATTTTCCAAAAAAATTATTATCTTTACTAATTTTAAATCCTACATTATGTTTAAAAGCTATAGATTACTGTTAAATTTGATGATATAATACAATTTCAATAATATTATAGAGAAAAAGTGAGGAACTTAGGATGGGGAAAAAAGTTATTAAGTTGGATTTTGAAGATGTTGTTATTGCCAATGAAGATGGAAGTACGACCAGAGCACTATATGAATGGTTTAACTTCAAGCCAGAAATCGGAGATCTTGTAGATGTATTTCCAGATGGAGATGAATTGATCATTCACAAAGCAACAACTATAGCTGAAAATATACAAGATAAAATCAATATCAACATCGTCAACGAAAATAACAATACACAAACTGTTGGTGGTTATGTACAGCACGGTAGAGTCGTTAACAAATGGATTTATTTTATATTAGCATTTTTCTTAGGTTGGTTTGGTGTTCATAAATTCTACTCTGGTTTTACTGGAAAAGGTATTATGTATCTAGTGTTCTCATGGACAGGTATTCCTGCAATTATTGCATTTTTCACAGCAATCGCTACTTTACTTAAACCTGCAGATCAAAATGGAAATATTGTAGTAACTTCATAATAGTAATGAATAGACAAGTTAGAACAGAAAGCGTATTTCCAATGGAGTCACTTCTGATCTTACTGTTTATCCAGATTCCATACGACTGGGATGTAACTCATAGAGTTATGTCCCAGTTTTTTTATCCAAAATACATGTTCTTTTTCCTACAGAATATAGTGCTTTAAAGTTGACCTTTATTGACCAATAAAGTATACTTTTTTTAAGCATTAAGGTATGCTTTGTGATAAAATGATTTGAAGAGCTTTTTATATAGGAGGAATATACTATGAATTTAATACCAACAGTCATTGAACAATCATCTCGTGGAGAAAGAGCGTATGATATTTATTCACGATTATTAAAAGATAGAATCATCATGTTAAGTGGTCCAATCGACGACAATGTAGCGAACTCTGTTATCGCTCAATTACTATTTTTGGATGCCCAAGACTCTGAGAAAGATATCTATATTTATATCAACTCACCTGGCGGAAGTGTTTCTGCTGGATTAGCGATTTTCGACACGATGAATTTTGTTAAAGCTGATGTACAAACAATTGTTTTAGGTATGGCAGCTTCTATGGGAAGTTTCCTATTAACTGCTGGTACAAAAGGCAAACGTTTTGCTTTACCTAATGCTGAAATCATGATCCATCAACCACTAGGCGGCGCACAAGGTCAAGCAACTGAGATCGAGATTGCAGCTAAACACATTCTTGACACACGTGATCGCTTAAATAAAATCTTGGCAGAACGTACGGGGCAACCGCTTGAAGTTATCGAACGTGATACAGATCGTGATAACTTTATGACTGCCCAACAAGCAAAAGAATATGGTTTGATCGATGAAGTTATGGAAAACAGCAGCTCATTAAGCAAATAATAAAATAAATGCCTAAAATTTCCTTTGAAAATTTTAGGCATTTTTATTTAAAGTAAAGAGAAAAAACGCTACACTTAGATTAGTAGAAATGAAAGGATGTTATTAATAATGGATATTTCAGTTATCGATGCAACAAAAGTTACAACAAGCAATGGTTTGGCTGTTGGAAAAGATTCTGCTCCAATAAAAATGGTAGAATTTATGAATGTTCGCTGCCCCTATTGTAAAAAATGGTTCGAGGAATCTTTTGACTTATTAAATGACTATGTCAAAGAAGGCAAAGTTCAGCGAATCATCAAACTTTTTGATAAAGAAAAAGAAAGTTTACAGCGCGGAAATGTCATGCATCATCATATTAACTATGAACTACCAGAAAAAGCATTAACTGATTTAAAACAAATGTATGATACCCAAGATCAATGGGGCAATCTTTCGTTAGAAGAGGTAGCCGTCTTTGCTGAAACTAATTTACACTTATCTAAAAACGAAAACCCAACAATTATTCAATCTGTCATCGCAGAAGCGGAACTTGCAAACATCAAATTTGTACCAACTATCGTGATTGGGGAACATATCTTTGATGAATCAATTACTAAAGAAGAATTGATTGATTATTTAGAAGGAAAATAGTAACGTGTGATTAAAAAATCTTCTATTTCCAAAACCTTCTGTTATAGATCTTCAGTTTTTGGAAATTAATGTAGTAACTTCCAAGAGATTTGGGTATGACTCATATCATAGAGTTATACTTAAATTTCTTGTTTTTTTATTGGCTGAATAGTTTTTTTAGAGTTCGTAAATGTTATTTTCTGCCTAAGGGTTTAATCTTTTCTAAAGTAAACCATCACAAAATAAAATCTCTATTTAAAATCTGACTTGATTCAGTTATACTTATCATAAATTATACTAACAAAGAAAGTGGATAAAAATATGCTGACAAAAAAAATACCCTTAATAAAAGATTGGGCAAAAGAAAACAAATCCTTATTGATCACAACAGTTCTTATCTATCAAGTTGCCATTTTGGCAATTGGCCTCGTGGCTTTCCCTTATATTGATGATACAGCTAGACAATTGACTGGTGCAACTGATTTTGCACGAAGTTATTCACGTTGGGGAAGCGAAATTGCTTCTTGGCTAGTTCAAGGAAGCAGACATTTAACCGATATGGGCTTAACTACTCATATTCTCACAGGTCTTATCTTAGCCTTATCGAGTGTCATTGTCGTCTATTGTCTCAACAACAAAAAGTTAGAGCTATTACCTCTTATCGTATCAACAATTATTGGTTTGAATCCTTGGTTTTTACAAAGTGTCAGTTTCAGATTTGATAGTCCTTATATGGCCTTAAGTATTTTATTTTCTATTATTCCATTTTTATGGTGGGAAAAAAAATCAAGTACTTTCTTTATTGTCTCAGTGATAAGTATTTTCTTAATGTGTAACACTTATCAATCCTCTTCTGGCATTTATATCATTATGGTCTTGGCTCTCTCTTTAAAAGAACTATTGTCGAATAAAGATCCTATGAGCACGTTTAAAAAAATAGCATTCTCAGCACTTGCTTACATTAGCGCCATGTTGATTTATGTTTTAGAAACGAAGTTTAATCCCGAATTAGCTGATCGAGGTGGCCATGTTGTCATTGCTAGTATAAAAGATATCCCTCAAACCTTTTTAACAAATAGTAAAATGTATTTGCACAGAATACTAGAACAAAGTACAAAAGTTTGGTTAGCCCTTTTTATAATTTTAATCCTATTGTTTATTACAACTAGCATACTAAATTCAAAACTAAATAAAGTTAAAAGTATTGTCTTTATATTATTATATTTAATTTTAGGAGCCGTACTAAGTTACGGGGTGTTTTTGATTTTTCCCGAAAAGCTAGCCTTAGTTGCTCCAAGATATGCATATGGATTTGGTGTATTTACATCAATAACCTTTATTTTACTTCTAAATAAATTACCAGCAAATTTCATAAATATAACGACTAAAGTATTCGTTTGTTTGTTTTGCTACTACATTCTTTCGTTTCCATTTGTTTATGCTTCTACGCTTCAATACCAAAAAGAAGCATTTGAAAAACAAAGCTTAATTCTAGCCGATGATTTAAAAGATTTAATAAAACCAAACATAAAAGCTGTTTATGCTAATACGCTTTTCAAAGATTCACCTATCTTGATTAATTCAGTAAGAAATTATTCTATTCTAAAAGATTTAGTGCCAACAAACTCAGAAATTTATTGGCCTAATCAACTATTGTTTAAGACTTATACGGGAATGAAAATAAACATTAATCAATTCAAACCTAAAACTTTTCAAAAGAATCCTAGTGAGTTAAAGTTATCTAATTATTATTATGATATCTACGAAAAAAACGATGATCTCTATATTATTGTAAAATAAAAAAATTATGGCAAATTAAGTGAAAAGAACTTAATCTGCCATAATTTTTTTCATTCAACCTTCAGTCAATCGCTTAGCACTAGTCAAACAAAGTATTTGATCATCTATCATACACCATTATCCCTCAATTTATCAGCAAATTCATTAATTTTACGAATCCGATGATTGATGCCTGATTTTGAAATGGCGCCTGAGGGAATCATCTCGCCTAATTCCTTTAAACTAACCTCTGGGTACTCTAAACGTAATTCAGCAATTTCTTGCAATTTCTCTGGCAATGCGCTTAAGCCAACGACACTTTCGATATATTGAATGTTTTCAATTTGTTTGGATGCAGCATCGATCGTCTTATTAAGATTTGCCGTTTCACAGTTAACTAAACGATTCACTGAATTGCGCATATCGCGAACAATTCGGACATCTTCAAATTTCAGCATTGAATTAGTTGCACCGATCAGCGTCAGAAAATCTGCGATTCGCTCTGCTCCTTTTAAATAGGAAATATACCCATTTCTTCGTTCTAATGTTCGTGCATTCAAATCATAATAATTCAGCATCTGACAAATATCATCGTTATGTTCTTCATATATCGAAAAAATTTCCAAATGATATCGGCTGGTTTCTGGATTATTGACAGATCCTGAAGCCATGAAAGCTCCTCTTAGGTAAGACTTCATTTTTTGAGCATTTCCCATAATTTCATCTGATACATGCGTATTGAACATCATTCCATCTAAAATATCTAAATCGGCAAGTACACTTTTCGTATCTTGCTTTAAACGTACAATATATACGTTATTCTTCTTTAGTTTCATTTTTTTTCGAACTAATAATTCTGAACGAACATCGTAATGATCTTTCAAAAGAGAATAGATTCGTCTAGCAATCGCTGCATTCTCTGTTTGGACATTCAATACAAACTGTTGATTCACTATACTTAACGACCCATTCATTCGAATCAAAGCAGCCAATTCCGCTCTAGCATGTTCTCGATGAACTTCTAAAGTCGTCAGCTCTTTTTTCACATCCGCTGCAAAAGACAATTCTAGTCCTCCTCTCTTATTTTTTACTATTAATATCTTGCGCCAAATACAATGCGGAATAATTCATCTACAACTTTATCGCCATCGTGGAAAACACCGCCATCACGTAATTTTAAAAAGTCCGTAGAAATCACACGACACCCTTCATCTCGTAACGTTTTAAAATCATGCTCTACTTGGACCAAATACTCATCATAGATTTCTGGGTCCATATAGCCATCTGGAACTTTTTCCGTATTCACTAAAACAGTATCCACAAACTTACTTTGCAAATGCTCATGCAGTACACACACATGATCTGCATCTGTAAAATGTTCTGTTTCACCTTTTTGCGTCATGATATTACAGATATAAACAACTTCACCTTCAGCATTAATGATTGCCTCCCCAATTTCACTAATGACTAAGTTAGGTAAAATACTGGTAAACATACTACCTGGTCCTAAAACAATCATATCAGCTTCTTCAATTGCTTTGACTACTTTTCTCGCAGCTTTAGGCTGTTCATCGTCATTTGTGTTCGTCACAAACACATGGTCGATCGTTTTTCGGTCAACAGCGATACTAGATTCACCAACTGCAATAGTGCCGTCTTTGAATACAGCATGAAGTGTTAATGGTCGTTCAGATGAAGGATATATATGTCCATCCACATGCATCATTTTTGAGAGCAGCTGAATAGCTTCGTAAGTACTACCACGCATTTCTGATACCGCTGCTATAATCAAATTACCAATCGCATGATTAGCAAAATACTTGTCCGATTTATCAAAACGGTATTGAAAAATATCTTCATACAACTGAGGCATATCTGATAGTGCAACCAATACATTTCGTAAATCACCTGGTGGAGTCATATTCATTGACTCTCGGATTTCACCGCTACTTCCTCCATCATCCGCAACAGTCACAACTGCAGTGATATCAGCACTTTGGTTACGCAAACTATTCAAGATGACTGGTAAACCAGTACCTCCACCAACTACAACGATTTTAGGTTTTCTAATGCGGTATGTTTTCATTTTCATGAACGGTTCACCGTCTCTTTACGTTTGCCTTTATCGCGGTGGGTAATATTGACATGGTAGTCTTTCCCTAGCTCTTCACCTAGTCGTTCTGTCAACGCAACTGATCGATGTTGTCCTCCAGTACAGCCAATTGCAATCGTAACGCTTGATTTTCCTTCTTTTTCATAACCAGGCAATACATTTTTCAGCAAATCACTAAAACGAGTATAGAAACTTTCTGTTTCTGGGAAACTCATTACATAATCGTACACTGAAGAATCCTGTCCAGTCAGAGGCCGTAGCTCTGGAATATAGTGTGGATTTGGTAAGAAGCGAACATCCATAACAATATCTGCATCAATCGGCAAGCCGTATTTAAATCCAAAAGAAATCAATTCAACACGAAATTCATGGGTATCTCTGGATTTAAATTCTCCATTGATTCTTTCTCTTAATTGTCTAGGTGATAAATTTGTTGTATCTATAACTACTTGTGCATCTCCTCTGATTTCTTCAAGGATTGCTCGCTCTTTTCTGATTCCTTCTGTAATTAAACCGTCCATTGCTAATGGATGGGCACGTCGCGTTTCTTTATAACGTGAAACCAATTCTTCATCTGTTGCATCTAAAAACATGATCGTTGTATCGATTAAATTGGTATTTTCAAGTTCAACCAACATATCCTGAATTTCCCTAAAGAAATTTCGTGAACGTAAATCAATAACCAACGCAATTTTTGTTACTTTTCCTGATTCTTTAATCAATTCCCAAAACTTAGGAATCAAACTTGGAGGCATATTATCAATACAAAAATACCCCATATCTTCAAAACTTTGGATCGCTACAGTTTTTCCTGCTCCGCTCATTCCAGTAATTATCACTAATTGTAAATTGTCAGCCATATTTTTGACGCTCCTTTGGAAACATTTTATTAATTATAACATCCCGGGTGTATCAAAGAAAGCTTTTCGAGTAATTCTACTGTTCAATTCAAACTTTCTTAGAGATTGAAGAATTTGATGATATCCCTAAAATTGACTACTCTACCCATTTCTGATGCTCTAACAAAAAAAGAATCTTTATTCATTCAAGTATTAAAAATGTTTAATAAAAAAAAGAACAAGAACAAAACTTTTATTGTTTTGTTCTTGTTCTTTTATGCGATAAAAACAAAGAATCTCACTTTAATTCTTTTATCATACTGTATATATAT
>NZ_JAFLWD010000018.1:0-42107 GCF_017316105.1 Candidatus Enterococcus ikei | reverse complement strand
TTTTCAAAGGTCTACCGTGTTACCTCGCAGCAACTTTTATATCATATCGAATCTTCGATTTGATGTCAACACTTTTTTTCAAAAGTTTTAAAAGTTTTTTTCTGCCCAGCGTTGTCGTTTCTTTCGCAACAACTTCTTTAGTTTATCAGGTTGTTTGTTATTTGTCAACAACTTTTTCCTGATTTTTCAAGTTTTTTTCAAATTTGAAACGTTATTTAACTTCTCGCTTCGTTGTCCTTTCTTTTGTGACAACTTCACTAGTTTATCAGGTTAATCATTGTTTGTCAACAACAATTTTACTGATTTCCAAATTTTTTTCAAACTTGGAATGTTATATTATCTGTATCGTTCGGCGTGTTTCATCAGTGCCTTGCGACAAGATATAATATAACAAGTTTTCTCTAATTGGTCAACCATTATTTTGAAAAAAAGTGATATTTTTTTTCATTAAGTTTTACCACTTATCTAGCTATTTTCGTCTTTACACTTTATATAGAGTATAGACTTATCAATCCCTTTGAAATACTCGATATTTCCGATTGATTTTATAAAGAATAAGAAAATAGTTCGAATTTTATCCCATTAGAATCTGTTGAACTTCCAATATTGGTGAACTTATTTTCTTTGTAAAACTGTATCAGCTTATAATTACTTGCTAAGCAATCTAGACGTAACTCCGATACTTCACCTTCAAACTTCACTTTTAATGCATTCAATAATTCCTTACCATATCCCTCTCCTTTATATATTGGGCGTATAAGTACACGATGCACATAGCAAGCTTCTTGGTAAATTCCATAGTCTTCCCAAAGTAATTCATCCCATATTGTAGGTGTTTTCCACGCCGCTGCCATTCCAACTAATAAGTTACTACTATTATAGAGAAAAAATACTTCACCTTTTTCTACTGCATTTGCTAAACCATGCTTATCTTCGCCGTGTAAAATTTCTGACCACTGATCACTTCCTACTTCTTTTAACCATTCAGCAGTTTCTTTCAGCATCGACATTGCTATTTGGGTTTCATCCTTTGTTACTTGTTTTAGTCTCAATATGATTTCCTCCTATTACATACACTTTATAAAAAAAGAAGCAAAACTAATTGTTAGTTTTGCTTCTTGCCATAATGCGAAAACAAAAGGTATATAAAAGTAGTACCTTTTATTTTTATCTATCTGCTTAATTTTAAAACATCGGTACTCCTTCAATTTCATAAGAAGCTAATAAAGTCTTTAATTCAGATGGCTTTTCCCAGACATACTTGTCATCTATCGCAGGAACCATATGATCTTCGCTCATTTCAAATACAAATAAGGGCATATTTTCAGCATCTGTATGCGCATTTGTTAACTCGACTAAACTAATTGAAGTTACATCTAGTTGAATCTCTTCTTTAAAGACTTGCAACATACTCGCTAAACCTGTCATATCCTTAGAAACTTTTGTTTTAACAAACTCCATTGAATCACCAACTGGATGAACTAGAAACTTTTTCGAACCATCATTTAGATTCAGCATAATAGTACCAGCGACTTTTTTGTTAGACAAAACATCCACCTCAATTAATTTTTGTTTTCATAAACTAGGAGAATTGTACCACATTTTCTGAAAAAAAACAGAATTATTTCGTAAGTAATTCATCCATTGCTTCTTCAGTCCAGATAGGAAGCTCTTTTTCTAATGTAGCAAAACCAATTTTCCTATTTTTATTGGTGAAATATTTCTTTCTTCGTTGATTAGGCTGCTGGTTCTGTGTTTCTAAAGTTCTTAAAGATAAGCTGATTTTTTTTGAATATTCATCGATATCTATAACTTGAACTTGAACTTTTTGTCCAACTGTCAATAAACTATGAATATTTTTTGTAAAACCTGCCTGCACTTCTGAAACATGAATTAATCCTTGAGTCGTATCACTCAAGGAAACGAATGCGCCATATGGTTGTAAACCCGTAATTGTTCCATTAAGAATCATCCCTATTTTGTACTCCATTACATTATCCTCTTTTCGTTATTTCCATCAAATTGAGTTTCTCATTTAAAATGATATCATGTTCTATTCAAATGTGCATGAATTTATTTCTTCTATAGTAACAATTCTTTTTGTTCATATTTTATTGAAAGTCCATTATACTATAGTTAAATCGTATTTAACGAAAAAATGCTTTTATATTAGGGAGGAAGAATTGAATGGTAAAATTTGATACAGTCTATGATCGCCGCAATACGAATTGTTCTAAATGGGATTCCATTAAAGATACATATGGAGAAACGGATTTACTGCCATTATGGATCGCTGACATGGATTTCAAGGCAAATTTGCCTGTTTTAGACGCATTAAAGAAAACTGTGGAACAAGGTATCTTGGGTTATTCCCCTGCTCCAGCATCATTATACGAAGCAATACAGAGTTGGCAAAAGCGCCATCATGATTATACAGTCAATAAAGAAGCAATTCTTTTCAATAGTGGCGTTGTTCCGAGTCTTTCAATCGCTATTCAAGCATATACTGAACCTGGTGATGCAATTTTGATCCATGATCCAGTGTATCCCCCATTTGCTAAAGTTGTCGAACAAAACAATCGGAAACTTATTCGTAGTTCTTTATTAATAGAGCAAGAACACTTTGTAATGGATTTAGATGCGATGGAAAAACAAATCGTCGCAGAAAATATCCGTCTGTTTATCTTATGTAATCCTCACAATCCTGGTGGGCGAGTTTGGACAAAAAGTGAATTGGAAGCTTTTGGTAAATTATGTGCCAAATATGATGTGCTTGTCATTAGTGATGAGATTCATCAAGACTTGATTTTTGCTCCTCACGTATTTACAACCTTCACGAATGTTCATCCAACATTTAAGGATTTCTCAATTACTTTGACGGCTGCAACAAAAACGTTTAATTTAGCTGGTATCAAAAACTCAATGATTTTTATAGAAAATCCTGATTTACGAACTAAATTTGTTAATGCACAAGAACGTAATTTCCAGAATGAGATCAATATCTTCGGTTACGTAGGTACAGAGGCCGCTTATAATAATGGGGATAAGTGGTTAGAAGAGCTCTTAGTTTATCTAAAGGAAAATATTGATACTGTGACCGAGTTCTTAGAAACTGAACTTCCTCAAGTTAAAATGATGCGTCCAGAAGGTACTTATCTAATCTGGCTAGATTTTTCAGCTTTGGGTCTGACCGATGCACAACTGCAAAAACAACTCGTTCACAAAGGAAAAGTAGTATTAAATGCCGGAATTACCTTTGGTCCAAAAGGAACACAACATATGCGCTTAAATGTTGCTTGTCCCAAAGAAACATTAATAGAAGGCTTACGTAGAATCACACGGGCTTTTGAATAGAATAAAAAGTGAAACATAAACAATTGTTTATGTTTCACTTTTTTTATGTCACTAGACTATTATTCGTTGATTTCTACTTTATCAATGACTACATCAAAAGTTGGGCGATCTTGAGAGTCTCTTTGTACACCGCCAATTTCATCAACTACATCCATACCTTCCACAACATGACCGAAAACAGTATGACGGAAATCTAACCATGGTGTTCCGCCTTTTTTATATGCTTCTATTACTTCTGCTGGGAAACCAGCACCTTCTAATTGTCCCATCATGTTAGCTGGAACATTTTGATTGTTCACGATGAAAAATTGGCTGCCGTTAGTATTCGGTCCCGCATTTGCCATTGACAATGCACCACGTAAATTGAACACGTCTTTAGAAAATTCATCTTCAAATTTTTCACCATAAATACTTTCGCCGCCCATACCTGTTCCGGTAGGGTCACCGCCTTGGATCATGAAATCAGGAATGACACGGTGGAAGATCACACCATCGTAATAGCCTTTTTTAGCTAGTTGAACAAAGTTTTCAACTGTTTTTGGTGCGTGTTCCGGGAAAAGTTGAACAGTAATATCTCCGCGGTTGGTTTTTATCACGGCTTTAGGGCCTTTAACATTTGCTAAATCTAATTGTGGAAATTCTGACATAGTTATTTCCTCCTCGTTAATTTTTACTTACTTATAATATCATAAACAACTTCACTTGAAAATTCCATTATCTTTACCAATCTTTTAAGGGAACCTTTTTTTCACAAACTCTTACTTGCTTTTTTCTGTTACAAGTGCTATTTTGTGAAAAACGATATACAATCATTTTTTGATTTTATCTTTATAGATGAAAACTTTTTTATTATAGAAACTGGAGGAAATTTCAATGTCTGATTCAAAAAATATATATGATTTAACAATTGTTGGCGCAGGTCCTGTAGGTCTTTTCGCCGCTTTTTATGCTGGTATTCGAAAAGCCAAAACTAAAATCATCGATAGTCTACCACAACTTGGCGGACAGTTATCTACGCTTTACCCTGAAAAATATATTTATGATGTTCCTGGCTTTCCTGCAATCAAAGCTAGTGAACTGATTGAAAATCTAGAAAAGCAAATCGCCCCATTTGCTCATGAGACTTGTTTAGAAGAAGAAGTGAGAAATTTAGTTCAAGAAGATGGCTACTTACGTATTGAAACATCAAAAGGTGTTCACTATTCTAAAGCAGTGATTTTTGCTATCGGAAATGGTTCATTTCAGCCTAGACGTTTAACCATTGATGGTGCAGAAGAACTTGAAGGAAATCATGTCCATTATTATGTTACTGATATGAATAAGTTTTCTGGGAAAAAAGTTGCTATCGCGGGGGGCGGTGATTCTGCTATTGATTGGGCTTTGATGTTGGAACCTATCGCAGAAGAAGTTTCTATCATCCATCGTCGTCCAGAATTTCGTGGACATGAACACAGTGTAGATAATTTAAAGAATTCTGAAGTCTCTATTTACACGCCATATGTCATTGATCAACTATTAGTAGAAGATAACTCTTTCAAAGGAATCCAGTTGAAAGAAACCAAAGCCGATAATTTTGAAAAACTAGATTTAGATTCTTTGATCATCAATTATGGTTTCACTTCATCTTTAGGACATTTAAAAGATTGGGGCTTAGATGTCAGCCGTAATGCAATCGAAGTTAACTCAGATATGTCGACAAATATTCCTGGTGTTTACGCTGTTGGTGATATCTGTAATTATGATGGTAAAGTCAAACTAATTGCTACAGGCTTCGGTGAAGCACCAACTGCTGTCAACAATGCGCTTCACTACATTAAACCAGATACAAGAACTCAGCCCATGCACAGTACTAGCTTATTCGAAGGAAAAGAAGCTAAAATGCTTTAATAAAAATAGAACCTGCCTTTTAACGGCAAGTTCTATTTTTTTAACCCATATCTTCCTGCCATAATAAAATGGCTTTTTTTATATTTTCAACCAATTCTTCTGGTGTAGCACCGGTAATACGCTCGCCTTCGAACAAAACAAAGAATGTTTGAGCACAAAGGACACATTCATTCATACAGGAATAAGAGATTACATCACCGTTTTCCTCGATAAAAGGGTCATTCAACAAAAGTTCTGCACCTTTGGCTAAATTTTGTTCACAGCATTCTATTAATGGATTCATAGATCTTCTCCTTGCATTTTTCTCTCTAGATAGTATACCATTGATGTATTCTAAGTTTAAAAATGACGCATTGGAGGTTTTTATTTTGGTGATAAAAGGTGAAACGTTAGAGCATACGGCCCGACAACTTTTGAAAGATCGGGGCGTTGAGATGAAAGATTTAGCAGAATTAGTTTTATTTTTGCAGAAACCTTATATTGAAGATCTAGATTTAGAGACTTGTATTGAAAATATTGATAGTGTGTTGTCTAAACGTGAAGTACACAACGCAATCATTACTGGTATTCAGTTAGATATTTTAGCTGAAGAAAAGAAATTACTTCATCCTTTACAAGAAATTTTGGAAGAAGATGAGGGTCTTTATGGTATTGATGAAATTTTGGCACTTTCGATCGTTAATGTTTATGGTTCGATCGGTTTTACTAACTATGGATATATCGACAAAGTAAAACCTGGAATCTTAGCCAAACTGAATTCCCATGAGGGACCTCAAGTCCATACCTTCTTAGATGATATCGTCGGCGCAATTGCTGCAGCTGCGGCTAGTCGTTTAGCTCATTCTCAACCTAATAAAAGTAGGATCACACAATAACTATTTTTATTGCAATATGGTCTCAACCTTCTTAAAACAAGATTTTTTATTTTTCAGCGTTTCAATTGCTTCATTAGTAATTCTTATATTATAATAAGTTCAAAGTATATGACATTCACTTATACTTTTGTTTAAAGCTATCACTATAGGTAACAAGAGTTCCTTCTGATTTTAAATGAACCCATTTTTTCAGTCGTTGATTTTCTTCCCCAATAGATAAATCAAATGCCTATAGTGATAGACTTTATCCAATACATCCCCAAACGTTAAATCATACCCAGCTCCTATATCTAAGTACAACTAACAAGGATATTTATAACAGTAGATAGAAGCAAAAATAAAAAACGGTATCAGAATTACTTCCAATACCGTTGTATCGTTCAATAAGTAAACGCTGGCATGTTCGTCATCTCGTGTATTTTTAGGGGTAGATATTTTCCTAAAAATTGAGTACAATGAATCATGTCAGTGCTTTTGCATTGACGAGGGCAACTTGATTGGTCAGTGTCTGCTGACTTATCAGGGCTTCGCAATTTGGCGGCCACCAAATTGTGAAGTGCCTTTTTATTTTATTATTTTGCTTCTATCATGTACTCATTGTACAAGATGAGTGAATGTTTCGTCAATGATGATTCTGCTTTATTTTTCCATTGGAAATTGATCTTTCTTGAAACAAATAACTGGTACAAGGCTTTTCTCATTATTTTTTGATTAGTAGAAATTTTTATTAATCGACTAATACTTCGTTTGGGTTGTTAGAAAATAATTGTTAAAATCATTGATTTGTCGATACAGTCATTTTGAGTGCTTGTAAGGCATCAAAGTGTTGAATCGTGTAGACCGTCGTCCCTTTTTGCCAAACGACTGAATTATTTTGATAGCTATCACTTATGCTAGCTGTTAAAGAAATCTGTCCAATGTTTTGAGGAGCTGGGAGCATCGCTTTTTCTAAATAAGTCACGACTTCCTTAGCTAGTGGTTCAGCAACTTCACCGCCAATATTTGAGGCTCTAACCACCATACTCCAATTTCCTTCTTGCCATGATAAATAGCTAGAACCTGCAGCACCTTGTTGATATCCTGTAATTCCATAGCCTAAATCGATTTGGCTTCCCCCGTTATCGATGATTTGATTGACTGCACTAGCAGCAGATTCATTTGAATCATACGTTTTTTTCTCAAATGAGGCGATCGGTCGCAAGTCGTTGACTGCAAGATCATTCACTGCAATCCCGTGATCTTCCGCGTAATATAAAACTCTGAAATTCCCTTGATCAGCAGGACTCGTCGTTGCAGCTGTTAAATATTTTGCTGTTTTACTTGTTAATATGGCTTGTGGTAGAGCATCATTTGGAAATGCTGCTTTCAAATTATTTAATACAGTTTCAGCTTGGTTTGCTGGTGAATTATTATCTGATTTGACAGCAGATTGGCTTTCGCTCGTTTTTGTTTCAGACGTAATTGAAGATTTTGATGCGTTTGTTGAACTTTGGCTCGTACTAGATTTTGTTGTACTACTATTTGATGTATTTGTCTGGCTTGTTTTTTCACTGCTTTTAGTTGTAGTTGAACTGTCAACTGTCTTGCCTTTTCCTCCACAAGCAGCTAGAGATAGTCCTGCTAATAATATAAATGAATAAATAAGTTTCTTCTTCATCTTTTTCCCCTCCTATGTGTTTCTTTTCTTTAGTCTATCATTAAATAACGGAATACTCACTTGATATGAATATAAACGGATTTAAAACGTAAAAAAATATGTAAACTGAAAAAAACATTGTTTTTTTATTCTCAAAACTAAATGCTTTTACCTTGTCCTCTTTGTAGTTCTTAAAAAATTTGTTATACTATAATTAAATAAAATACGTAGATTTGAGGAGTGCTAATGAAATCTACTTTTTTAAAAAAAGGATTTCGCCAAAATCTTTTTTTGTTATTTCAATACTTTTATTTGGAATTTTTTCTACTTTCCTTACTTTACCATGGGCTAATGGCAATGAAGGCTTTCACTTAAGCAGAAGCTATATAATGTTTTCTAAAAATAAACCAAATTCTATACAAAAGGAAACTGTCCGAGATATTGAAAAAATTACAACTTCTGCCACTAGGGAAGAAAATAATTTTGATATAGAATCCTTTTATAGAACAAAATTAACCGATGTTTAGGAGTATTATTTGGAAGACTAATATACCCAAGTTACGGTTTTATGTTAATTTGCTCCAGACTTGCAAATTTATTATTTTTTACTGTCTGCTTATTTTTTTGTAATCAAATATAGTACCGTTGGAAAGTGATCATTGGTTATGCTTTTTTCAGTACCTTTCTTACAAAAACTGGCTAGTCCAAGTTATGATGTTTTTGCTTATGTTGCTATAACAGCTTTTGCTATTAATATGTTAAATTTAGCAAAAATAACATCTTTTAAAACCTTAACTCGAAAGCAAATATTATATACATTACTTACCATTATTCTAATTCTCTTATCTAAAAACAACTATGTATTTATTTTACTCACATTATTTATATTACCAATGTTTACGACACCAATTTTTAATTTTTACAATCGTTCAAAAAAACAAAGTAAAATATTTTTTTGGATTATATTGGCTATATTAACCTTTTTCTTTATTCAATTCTTGAATGAAAAATTTGGATTAATTAATTTCACTAAAATTTTTATCAATAATTATTTGAATGTGGTCACAATGGGAAGACGAGGAGGAAATATCTTTAGTGTAGTTTCTACAATTCTTCCTGAGATATTCAACATTTTTTGGATATTATCTGCTTTCTTTGTGATGTTAAGTGAAGAAAGATATAATTGGAAGATTAGTTTTGTTTTAGGAGAAATAATGATATTCTTCATAAACTGGATCGGTATTTTCGCAGGATTTTATTTGGTTTTTGACAAACCAAATAAAGCTTTTGATGATCTAAGTGGTAGATATTTGCATCCATATATAATTTGCTTTTTACCTTTCACGCAATTTTTAAGTTATCGCTATAATTTAAAAATCTCAAAAAAGGCAGTTCAGACAATTGCTGTTAGTTCCACTTTATTTATTATGGTTTCTTATTTAATCGTCTGTTATTATAGAGGTTTTATTGTTCATACAACTCCTACATGGGTTTCTTAAAATTTATAATTAATGTTTGGACAAAAACTTATTTTTGACAGGTTATTTATTTGTAGTTAGGGTAGGAAATTAACAAAAAAGAAACTAAACGAAAGTTAGTCTGTTTATCATTGCTATTTCAAAATGGCTCTATACTTTCTGATGTTGATGAGAAATCATCGGCATCTTTTTTAATGCAAAATAATAGAAAAGGCATCCTGTTTTCCTTTCGAATTAAGTCGTCGAAAACCAATCAAAAGGAGAAAAACAAGATGTCTTATACAAATATTATCAAAGAGGCTTTAGATATTCTAGACTTAAACATCTCTTTTAACGAAAATTGCTTAAAAAAAACGGATCAAAGGACGAATCTACCAGGTCTTCTCAGGTACACTCGATTATTCAGCTCACACTCATATGATGACAAATTGAAAAAGGACTACACTTGTTATCAAGACTTTCTTTACGCTCTACAAACAAGAGATTATGCGAGATTTAGCGAGTTGTTGAACGAAGAGGGTTCCATGCTTCCTACTTAATTATCAAACAGTTATTTCTACTTTTAAAAAGGTTCAAAATGAAATTAAAAATGCACTTGAATTAACTTATTCTAATGGAGCACTGGAATGTTTAAACAACCATATTAAGGTGTTGAAAAGAATACCTATGGATTTCGTAATTTTTACAGTTTCAAGTTGAGAACTTCTTCGTGTTTTGGTTTTATTCATTTTCAACCAAACAGAAAAACCTAGAGAAAATTCCCTCTAGGAATCATACTAATTGATTTAATTCTTTGGATTTTATTCACCAACATTAGTTGATAAAGAGACATTTATTGTGCTGAAGTTGGGTTATTGTAGTTAATTTACCAACCTCATCATATCAACTACCAATCTAAAAAAAACAGCTTTAATATTGTTTCATTATTTAAGATAGAGGCTAACCAGTTGTTCTTTTACTATGTACGTATTTTCTTAAAAATAGCTTTTGTAATATTCTTATAAATTTAGTTTTTATAACTTTAAATAAAGTAACTTTTCTTTGCTTATTTAAATAAATTTCTAAGTTTCTCTGCAAGATTTCCTTATTGTACTTATTCACCAATTTCTCAGAAATTCCTTTGATAAGAAGAGGGCTTCGATTCACTATATCCTCATCATCTATAGATACAAAGTTAATTGGCAAATGTGTTTGATAGTTTCCTTCGTTCATTAAAAAAAGAATATTGTTATTTTTATTAAACTTACATAGTTTTTGACATACTGTATCATAGTTTTCTTCAAGATATGCTAACTCCTCTTGATCTTTTATATACCTTATAAATAAAGTCGGTTTTTGTATGTCCCTATAGAAACGGTGAATCCTTCTATTATATTTACTTCTAACCTGATCAATTTGTGAATAATAATCTTTATATTCGTCAAAATCATGGTAAAAATTCAGATCATAGCGCAAATTTTTATATCTAGCTCCCTCAATTTGATAGATTAGTTCATCAGATAAAAAATCTTCAAACTCATTGTCTATTAATTCTTCTACGCTTTTCCATGAAGATATTAGCCAATCAAAAGGATAGCTTGCATTTCTTACCCCTAACTTTTCTAAGTCAGATGCAACACTACAAAAAAATCCTAGAGAAATAATATTTTCGTACTCCATACATACTCCTATCATTCATTTTTTATTACATTAAGTATAACAAAAGTTAATTGGATATTAAAGGTTTTCTTTTATTCTTCACAAAAACAAAAAAGAGAACGCATATTCCATCTTCTAAACGTCCGAAGACGCCGACAGAATACCATTCTCGTGGGTTTGGCACCCAATGGGTCGTAAGGGGCTCGAACCCATGACCCGCTGATTAAGAGTCAGCTGCTCTACCAACTGAGCTAACGACCCAAATAACTAGTACTTAAATATTGTAGCACTTGAAAGTCGTTTATTCAAGAGGAAACATCAGACACAACGAAATAAATTACGTTTGTTTTATCTCATTGTATCTGACCTTTTTTATTCTCCCTGCTCTTTTTTCACAGGGCATGTCGTATGACAATCATCACAGCTCTTCCCTTTTTTAATACGAGAATAGACAACATATCCAGCACTGCCAAAAATAAATACTGCTAAAATAAACGTTGCCATGTTTTTACCCTCTTTCTAAAGTTGCTATTGTGATAATCGGTTCTTCTTTTACTTTTGGTTTTCTAACTAAATAATAGCCCATGATTATCAATAACAGTGTGGCAATCATTATCCCCACACCAACTTGACCATTCTCAAATATAACGTGTCCAAATTGATAGATAATGAAGCTAACAACATAAGCTAAACCGCATTGATATCCGATTGCCCCCCATGTCCATTTCCAGTCGCCCATTTCTCTACGAATCGCACCGATAGCCGCAAAACATGGTGCACATAACAAATTAAAGACTAAAAATGAATACGCAGCTACAGGAGTAAAGGCAGCTTGTAATGCAGACCAAACTTCCACACCATCCTCAGATACTTCACCTAAATGTCCGAACAAAATACCAAATGTGCCAATCACATTTTCTTTTGCAACTAAACCAGTAATTGTAGCAACGGCTCCTTGCCATGTACCCCAGCCAAGTGGCGCGAATAACGGCGCGATAACTTTACCTAAATTGGCCAAAATACTTTGATCAGCACCTGCTTCTTGTAATGTAAATGTATACGTAGATGTAAACCAAATAATGATACTCATCACGAAAATAATCGTTCCCGCTTTTTTAACAAAAGACTTACTACGATCATACGCATGACGAAGAACACCACGCAATTGCGGCATATGATACGCTGGTAATTCCATGATAAATGGAGCTGGATCTCCTGAAAATGAACGTGTCTTTTTCAATGCGATTCCCGATAATACGATTGCTGCTATCCCAATAAAATAAGCGGATGGTGAAACCCAACTACTTTTTGGAAAAAAAGCACCAGCAATCAATGCAATGATCGGCAATTTTGCTGAACATGGCATAAAGGTTGTAACCATGATCGTCATCTTACGGTCTTTTTCGTTTTCAATCGTACGGCTAGCCATGACACCTGGTACTCCACAACCTGTCGCTATCAACATTGGAATAAACGATTTACCAGATAAACCAAATTTTCTAAATAAACGATCCATCACAAAGGCAATTCTTGACATATAGCCACAATCTTCCAAGAAACCTAAACATAAGAATAAAACAGCTAACTGAGGTAAGAAACCTAACACAGCGCCAACTCCAGCAATGATTCCATCTAAAATCAAGCTTTGCATCCAAGGTGCCACTTGCCAACTAACTAATAGACCTTCAATTGTATTTGGCACAAGATTTCCAAACAATTCGTCATTAATCCAATCTGTTCCCATTGTCCCAACAGTCTGAATCGCTAGGTAGTAAACAAACCACATGATCAATGCAAAAATCGGCAAAGCCAACCAGCGATTGGTCACGATTCGATCGATTTTATCACTTGTACTGAATGTGATTTCGTTTTTCTCAATTGAACAAAGAGCTGTTAAACGAGTGATAAACTCATATCGTTCATTGATTACGATGGCTTCACTATCATCTCCAAAGATTTGTTCTGTGATCTTAATGATTTCTTCTATTTCATTTTGCTGTAGTGTACTCAATTTTAATTCTGTATGGACTCTAGCATCTCTTTCAAATAATTTGATACTATACCAACGTGCTTGTTTTTCCAATACACTGTTTCCTAAAACATCCATGATTTCATTTAATGCTGCTTCTAAACGATTATCATAAGTCGGATAGCTAAACTCTGGCGGAAAGTCTTCTGTTAGTTTAACTGCTTTTTTTACTAATTCATCAAGTCCACGATTTTTCAAGGCACTTATGCCCAGTACATCCACACCTAAACCATAAGAAAGTTTTTCACTATTGATTTTTCTGCCAGTTTTGTCTAGAATATCCATCATATTCAACCCAACTACAACAGGAATCCCCGTCTCCATCAATTGAGTCGTCAAATACAAGTTTCGTTCTAAATTTGTCGCATCAACGATGTTTACAATAACATCTGGACCACCGCTCAATAAATAGTCTCTGGCAACCACCTCTTCTGGTGTATATGGAGAAAGAGAATAAATACCTGGTAAATCCTGAATTGTTATCTGCTTGTTTTTTTTCAGCTTCCCTTCTTTTCGTTCAACCGTAACACCCGGCCAATTCCCTACATATTGATTCGCACCCGTCAATGCATTGAACGCTGTTGTCTTCCCACTATTTGGATTTCCTGTCAGAGCAATATGCTGTTCTTTCATCCTTTATCCTTCTTTCTGTACCAAGACTAATTCTGCTTCGTTTTTTCTTAGCGTCAGTTCATATCCACGAAGATTGATCTCAATCGGATCACCTAATGGAGCCATTTTTCGAACGAGTAAATCCACACCCTTTGTCAGTCCCATATCCATCAATCGTCTTTTAACAGCACCTTGCCCATGAATCCCAATTACACGGGCTTTTTCACCCACTGTTAATTGATCTAGAGATATCCAATTTTCTTCATCGATACTTTTTTCTACTATTATAATTTGTTTCAATACAGATAAATTAATTGCAATCCGGCTATTGTGTAGCAAAACAATCCCGTTCTCCTTAGAGTGATTGACCAACACAACTTTTCCACCTGGCACAAGACCAAGATTATTCAAATGCTTCTTCGCAAAACCTTCCGCCTGAATCTCTTCAATTGTATAAACCTTATTCAACTTTGCCTGTGCCAATGTCAACATTGAGTTGTCCTCCTATTTTTTATGTTGTAGCTCGTGAAGCTATATATTCAAACCTATCTCACTAATTGTGAAAAAATTTCATGGATAATCCCATTGATATTGATAATCGTTCTCATTAAGTATACCTGTTTGTGATACTTAAATCAATGTTCTTTCTACCTATAGTAAGAAAATAATTCGTGCTAAAAAACGCACCTGTTTGGTTAGTGTGTCTCTTCGTTTTCGACCACTATATCTTGTGTTTTCTTAATTAAAAATTCCAATCCAAAATTTAATAAATTTCTTTTTTAAACACGAAAATGACAATAAAAGTCGCTCAAATCTAGAGAATACGTGTTTTCATATTTCTTTCAAAAACACAAAACATGGTATTACATCAAAAAACAACCACAATATGTAGTGCCTAAGTGTTGACTTTTTCCGTGAGAGATTTATACTAGTGAAGTAAACTAATTGAGGGGGAATTAAAAATGAACGTAAAAATCTTTTCTAAAAATAATTGTATCCAATGTAAAATGGCAAAACGCTTTTTGAGCGAGAATAATATAGCATTTGAAGAAGTAAATATCGATATCCAACCAGACGCAATCGACTGGTTAAAAGAACAAGGATTCCAAAGTGTTCCGGTTATCACTTCTGATGCTACAACAGTTGTAGGATTCCGTCCTGATCAATTAAAACAATTGGCTAGCTAAAATGAAAATTGTTTATTTTTCAGTTACCGGACAAACCAGACGCTTCATTAAAAAATTGGATTTAGCAGCTTGTGAAATTGAGCCTGCGAATCCTTTTTTTGAGATAAATGAGCCTTTTGTCCTAGTCGTTCCTACTTATGACCAAGAAATCACTGAGGTAGTGAACGATTTTCTTGATTACAAAAACAATCGAGAATACTTGCAAGGCGTTGCTGGAGGCGGAAACCTCAATTTCGCAGAATTATATGTATATACAGCCAAAGACATAGCACGTGATTACAACGTTCCAATGCTTTTTGCTTTTGAATTTAGCGGCACGAACGAAGACGTGGAATCCTTTAAGAAAGTAGTGAATGAACTTGAGTCTAAAAGAAATTAAAGATGTTAGCTATTTTAAGCTGAATAATGAGATCAACCGTCCTGTTGACGGACAAATTCCTTTGCACAAGGATAAAGAAGCATTGGAAGCTTTCTTCAAAGAAAATGTCCTTCCTAATACAAGAACCTTCAATACTGTAGAAGAAAAAATCAACTACTTGATCGACAATGATTATTTAGAAACTGCATTTATCGAAAAATATTCTATGGCTTTTATTGAACAATTATACACATTTCTTGATGAACAAAATTTTGAATTCAAATCATTTATGGCAGCTTACAAGTTTTATTCACAATATGCGCTTAAAAACAATGAAGGAACTGAATACTTAGAAAGCTATGAAGATCGTGTAGCTTTCAATGCATTGTATTTTGCTGATGGCAACGAAGAATTAGCTTTAGTATTGGCAGACGAAATGATTCATCAACGTTACCAACCTGCGACACCTTCTTTCTTAAATGCAGGACGTAAACGTCGCGGTGAGCTTGTTTCTTGTTTCTTGATCCAAGTGACAGATGACATGAACAGCATCGGCCGTTCAATCAACTCAGCTTTACAATTATCACGTATTGGCGGCGGTGTGGGGATCACATTAGCAAACTTACGTGAAGCAGGAGCACCAATCAAAGGCTACGAAGGAGCTGCTAGCGGCGTGGTTCCTGTTATGAAATTATTCGAAGATAGCTTTAGCTATTCTAATCAATTAGGTCAACGTCAAGGTGCTGGAGTTGTTTACCTAAACGTCTTCCATCCAGATATCGAAATGTTTCTTTCAACGAAAAAAGAAAATGCAGATGAAAAAGTTCGTGTAAAAACTTTGTCTTTAGGCGTTGTGGTTCCTGATAAATTTTATGAACTAGCACGTAATAATGAAGATATGTATTTATTCAGCCCTTATAGCGTAGAGCGTGAGTATGGTGTGCCTTTCTCTTACGTTGATATTACCAAAGAATACGATAATCTAGTTGCTAATCCTAAAATTCGTAAACGTAAAATCAAAGCACGTGATCTAGAAAATGAAATTTCTAAATTACAACAAGAATCTGGCTACCCATATATCATCAATATCGATACAGCCAACAGAAGCAATCCTGCATATGGCAAAATCATTATGAGTAACTTATGTTCAGAAATCCTACAAGTTCAAACACCTTCTGTTTTAAATGGCAAACAAGAATATGAAATACTTGGTACAGACATCAGCTGTAACTTAGGTTCAACAAATATCGTCAACTTGATGGATAGCCCTGATTTTGGTAAATCTGTTCGTGCAATGACACGTGCGTTAACTTTTGTTACAGATGCTTCAGATATCGATGTAGTTCCTTCTATTCAAAACGGCAATAAACTAAGTCATACGATTGGACTTGGTGCAATGGGGCTGCATACTTTCTTTGCTAAAAACCATATGGAATATGGTTCTAAGGATTCATTAGATTTTACAAATGTGTACTTTACTTTATTGAACTACTGGACTTTAGTAGAAAGTAACAACATTGCAAAACAATACAATGAAACCTTCCATAATTTTGAAAAATCTGATTATGCGAATGGTTCATATTTCGATAAATATATTGAAGGAGACTTTACTCCTCAATCAGATAAAGTCAAAGAAATCTTTAAAGATATTTTTGTTCCAACTTCTGAAGACTGGGCAAACTTACGGGATGCAGTGAAAAAAGACGGCTTGTACCACCAAAATCGTTTAGCTGTTGCACCGAATGGCTCTATTTCTTATATCAATGATACAAGTGCTAGTATCCATCCAATCACTCGTATGATCGAAGAGCGCCAAGAAAAGAAAATCGGTAAAATTTACTACCCTGCTCCTCATCTAGCAAATGATACGATTCCTTATTACACATCTGCTTATGATATGGATATGCGTAAAGTAATCGATGTTTATGCAACAGCACAACAACATGTGGATCAAGGAATGAGTTTGACATTGTTTATGCGTTCTGAAATTCCAGAAGGCTTATACGAATGGAAAGATTCACCAAAACAAACAACACGCGATTTGAATATTTTACGTCACTATGCGTTCCATAAAGGTGTTAAGTCAATTTATTACGTAAGAACATTTACAGATGATGCTGAAGAGATCGGTAGTAACCAATGTGAGAGTTGTGTCATCTAAAAATTGATACCAACAAACTCGTAAAAACAAACAAGGCGTCCTATGGTCGCCTTGTTCTATGATTTACTGTATTTTAACGTAAAGGTAATGAGGAGGAAAATACATGGCAACATATTATGAAGCGATTAACTGGAACGCCATTGAAGATGTGATTGATAAATCAACTTGGGAAAAACTAACAGAACAATTCTGGTTAGATACACGCATTCCTTTATCCAACGATTTAGATGACTGGAGAACACTTTCAGACCTTGAAAAAACAACTGTAGGATATGTATTTGGTGGTCTGACGCTACTAGATACAGTACAATCTGAAAGCGGTATGGAGCAACTAAGAAATGATGTCCGCACACCACATGAAGAAGCGGTTTTAAACAACATTCAATTTATGGAATCAGTCCACGCTAAAAGTTATTCATCTATTTTTAGTACATTAAATACTAAAAAAGAAATCGACGAAATCTTTGAATGGACAAATACAAATATCTACTTACAAACAAAAGCCGAAAAAATCAACGAAATTTATAAGAATGGTACACCATTAGAAAAAAAAGTTGCTAGTGTATTTTTAGAAACCTTCTTATTCTACTCTGGTTTCTATACACCTCTTTACTACTTAGGAAATAACAAATTAGCAAATGTCGCTGAAATTATCAAATTGATTATTCGTGATGAATCTGTTCATGGTACTTATATTGGCTATAAATTCCAATTAGGTTTCAATGAATTACCTGAAGCAGAACAAAATGAAATGAAAGATTGGATGTACAACCTTCTTTATGAACTATATGAAAATGAAGAACGTTATACAGAACAATTATATGATGAGCTAGGTTGGACGGAAGAAGTAAAAACTTTCTTGCGCTATAATGCTAATAAAGCCTTGATGAACCTTGGTATGGATCCATTATTTGCTGATACGGCGAATGATGTCAACCCAATCGTTATGAATGGTATCTCTACTGGTACAAGCAATCATGATTTCTTCTCACAAGTTGGTAATGGTTACTTACTAGGAACTGTTGAAGCAATGAAAGATGACGATTATTTGATTGGTATGGATTAATTCTTTCTCTAAAAAATAAAATAAGTCTAGGATGAAACTGTTTGCGTTTTTATCCTAGACTTATTTTTTACCCCGATAGTTAGAAATCATCCCTTTTTACATGATATACTTATTTTATTAACACGCTTTTACCAAAGAAATTATTTTACGAGGTGTATCGTGACTATTTTATTATATAAATTACTTCTAGGCTTCATTGTAGGAAACCTAATTGGTCTGTTTTCTTATATCGTCCGTTTACTTACAAAATCTGGAACACTTGCTGTGATTTTCGTTGCTACAGTGGTTTGTGGATTTGGATCATGGACAACTTTGGGATTACTTATTTTATTTTTCGCAAGTTCAGGATGTATTCATTTGGTCAAAAAAAAGGTGACTGTGACTAAATCCAAACCAATTGTTGAAAAAGGCCATACCAGAGATGCTTGGCAAGTACTTGCTAACAGTCTTCCAGCCATTATTTCTTTAGTTCTTTTCTATTATACAGAAAAACAATTATTCTTGATTGGCTACGTTAGCGGAGTCGCTGGAGCAACTGCTGATACATGGGGTTCTGAGATTGGAATTTTAAGTAAGAAGGTTCCGCGCTCTATTCTATCATTTAAACAGATTGAACCAGGTTTGTCCGGTGGTGTATCTATACTCGGAAGTATTGCATCTTTCTTTGGCAGCCTATTGATTTCATTTTCTTTCTGGCTAGTTTATAGCTGGCATCCTATTTTTCAGCTTCCAACTAGCTTATTTGTGATCGTTCCTCTTATTTGTGGTGTCTTTGATTCTCTTGTGGATAGTTTATTAGGTGCAACACTCCAAACAAAATACCGTTGTCCCATCTGTGGACAACTAACAGAACAAACACAGCACCATCTAAAACAAACGAAACAAATCAGTGGACTCTCATGGATGACAAATGATTGGGTCAATTTTTTTAGCGGTTGCCTGACTGTCTTATTAAGTTGGATCATTATTTTTTATCTACAATAATCGTAATACTAAAAAGAAGGTAACCTCAAGAAATTTCAAGGTTACCTTCTTTTAGTTGTACTCATAAAAACCGCTTAGATACTGACCAAACGCAGCTTTGTTATATTTTTATAGATCGACAAATCTTCTATAACCTCTGCGTAAGTCATTCCTTTTGGTAAATCGATCGTATAAATATTCGTATAAATCTGTGTATCTTCTACCAATACCACATTAAAGTTTACATCTTCAATTTCAATTTTATGTTCTTCAAAATATTGATTGATAAATTCTTTCGTTTCTTGCTTATGGATATAGCGGATTTCTAATTTTTTGGTTGTCGGTACATGAATTACCTTTTTAACTAAAGTTAACGCAATAAAAACACCAATAAAACTAGTGAGTGCAATTGCATAATAGCCCATTCCGATCGCAATTCCTAAACCTGCTATAGCCCACAATGATGCGGCAGTTGTTAATCCTGTTACAGACTGCTTCGTGACAATAATCGTTCCGGCACCTAAAAAACCGATCCCACTCACTACTTGAGCAATCAATCTAGCTTGGTCAGAACGAATCACGCCAGTCAATTCTGGATGATTGACTGCATCTTGCAAAGCATTTGCAGCAATTTCAACTTGAATCAGCGCAATAATCGTAGCCCCCATGCAAACTAAAATATGTGTCCGCATACCTGCCGGGCGGTTTTTGTATTGTCGTTCGAATCCGATTACTCCACCAATCAGCATTGCCAAACATAGTCGTATGATAATCTCAGGAACCGTTAAATTTATATCCATCGTACGCCCACCTCCTACTACTCTTTTATTTCATTATAGCACTAATTCAAATCAATAGAGTGATATTCATTTCTACAAAAAAATGCTTAGGATTTTTTATCAAATCCCAAGCACAATCTATTTTTTTATAATTTACTTGCTGCAGCTTCGTCTAGAATTACAACAACATCTGCATGATTTTGTAATGCACTTGCTGGTAAATCAACAGAAACAGGTCCATCGATCATCCCTTTGATTGCATCAGCTTTGGCTTCGCCATACGCCATTAAAATCATTTTTTTACCTTTCATGATTGAACCGATTCCCATAGAAACAGCTCTTGTTGGTACATCTTCTACTTTTTCAAAATTACGTTTATTCGCATTGATTGTAGATTCTGTTAATTCAACCACATGAGTTAAACTATCTAACGGAGTTCCAGGTTCGTTAAAACCAATGTGTCCATTTTGACCGATACCTAAGATTTGAATATCGATTGGATTGCTGTCGATAATACTTTCATAGTGTTTGCATTCAGCAGCTAAGTCTTCTGCTTTACCATTTGGTACGTATGTGTTTTTAAATGGTTTTTTGTTGAATAGTTGATCATTCATGAAGTAGCGGTAACTTTGATCATCATCTCCGCCTAAGCCAACATACTCATCCAAGTTAACCGAAGTCATGTCTGTAAAATCTAAGTCACTTGTAGTCATCTCTTTATATAATGTTTCTGGTGTGCTTCCTGTAGCAAGACCTAAAACTTTTGCGCCGTTGTTCATGCCTTCTTTAATCAATTCAAATGCTTTTTTTCCGCCTTCTTCGGCGTTGGCTACTTTGATAATTTCCATTGAAAAATTGCTCCCTTATGTTTATATTTGGTATAGTCCAATTATAACACCGTATAAAAAAGATTTCTAGTATAAAATGGTTAGAAAACAAAAAAACATCTACTCTCTTTCGAGAATAGATGTCATATGCTTAGTAGCCATTACCTGAATAAGGACTCTCATCGACTGCTGCATTTGGATCAGTATAAGTAGCGTCGGCATTAGGATCCACATAAGTGCTTGAATCATAGCCATACGTGGTGTCTGCTGGTGCTCCGCCATATGCAGCAGCATCATTACCACCAACATAACTGTTATAGTTACTATTATCCTTTGCTTGCATTTCTTCATTCTTAGCCAGACCTAATTGAGCACGTAAATTGGTTTGTACTTCATATAATTTCGTAGGATCTAATAATTGATAGTAAATGCTATTGATTTCTGTGCCTTCCCCATCCAATTGCAATGAGTCAATATCTTTAAAAGCAGTCATATATTTCTTTTGAATATCTACCATATTATCCCATGTTAAATCAGTTTTCACATTATCTTTTACTGCATCTAATATTTTTCTATATTTTGATACACCATCTAAACTTATGACTTTGTTGACAATTTTTTCAACAACTTCTCTTTGACGACGTTGACGACCAATATCGCCTTCTGGATCTTCTTTACGCATACGAGCGTAAGCTAGTCCAGTTTCGCCATCTAATTTGACTTTTCCAGCAGGAACAACGATACCATCTAGCGTAAACTCGCCAAGTGTATTATTGACTTCTATTCCTCCAACAGCATCAATTAAATCTTTCATGCCTTTCATATTGATTGATACATAGTTGTCAATTGGAATATCCAATAACTCAGATACTGTATCAATAGCCATCTTCGCTCCACCAAATGCATATGCATGATTTAATTTATCTTCTGTTCCGTTACCAACAATTTCTGTCAAAATATCTCTATCCAAACTAATCATTGTGGATTTTTTTTCTTTAGGATTAATAGTAACTACCATCGTAGTATCCGAGCGACCTTGTTCTGTGCGACCTAGATCCCCAGTATCGATTCCCATCAATAAAACAGAGAATGGTTCTTGAGCATCGATATTTACGGCTGTATCTCTTCTTTTAGAAGTCCGATCGATCGACTCATAAACCCCTTTAACTGTATAAGTTGCATCAGAGTACATTTTAATTCCGTACGCACAAAAACCAGCAACTGAAACAAGAACCAATCCTAAAACAGTTAATATTACTTTTTTCCATAGTTTCATAAGACACTTCCTCATTTTTTGCAAGAATAATTCATGATGTTTATTTTCTCACAATTTGAAACATGTCGCAACATATTTGGAGAATTGGCATGATATCTTAATGTATTTGTAAAATAACAGTGTTTAAAAACTAAATGATTTGGGTCAATTACGTCAAGCTTTTTTTAATCAGCAAGTCTTTGGTAATTTTTAACTGACACAAACACTCTTCCTCTACAACTACTTCACTAAAATATAATTGCTACTTTTCCTTTTTTTTCTTTAATTGTATGTACAAAGGATTTACTCTAAACAGTAGTGTAAGTATCATATAAATCGCTATACCACTGACACCTTGAATAAGTGTAGTTTTTGGCGAAGATGCCATATTCTTTGTAAAAAAATGAACAACAATGTACATAACTAAACTACTGATAGTATATAAAAATATTTCCAATGCATGAAATTTAAACGCTGTTCTTTTAATTAAATCAATCACACGAATGTACGCGACTAGTACTTCTGATGCAATCGTCGCTATCACTGCCCCCCATATCCCTATCTTTGGAATTAACACAAGATTAATAAGGATACCAATAATTGCACCAGCAATAACTGATATATTAAAATCTTTTATATGATTCATCGGCATTAAATATTGTCTTACAATTGCTACCCCCAACGGCATAATAACTACCAGTGGTGCAAGCCAGGGAACGATATTTCTGATATAACTAAACTCTTCACCAAAGAACCAATTTATCAGCTTTTCGTTGGTTAAAATAATTCCAAACATAGCTGGAATAGTAATAAAAAATTCTAAATGTATAGCTGTTGACATAACTCTTAGCATCTCATCTTCTTTTTTATTAGCAAATAAATTAGACATTCTAGGTAACAAAACAGCATCTATAGTCCCAACTAAAGCAACTATAATATTTACTAATTGTAACGAATTCGAATAATAACCAACAACTGTTGCACTTGCCAAAATTCCTAACAATGTTTTATTTAAATTTGTATAAAGTGTAATGGCAATTTTTCCGATAAAAAAATTAAGAGCAGGTTTCAAATGTCTAAAAGCCTGTTTTATCGACACTTTTATAAAAGTGATCTTTTTAAAAATAAATAACCACAAAGCTAATTGCGATAAGAAAATATTTGCAGATTGAATAAAGAAATACTCTAACAAATTTGATGAATTGTGTATTAGAACTATTATCGCTATAAAACTGATAATTTTTATAATTCCATTTGCTAAAGTTACAAGTTTGAAATCTTCAATTCCAATATAAAACCAGGAAATATCAAATAAAGCTCCTAAAACTATTAAAGACATTATAAGATAATATTGAGTATTTTTCATAAAAAATGCAAATATAATATACAAAATCAATGTTCCAAGTGCAATAATCATATTAAATATCTGCAACTCCCAGAACTTTTTTGATAGCTCTTCCTTATTATTACGTACAGTCGCAATTTCACGTACCCCATAATTAGCCAAGCCAAGTCCGGCAATAAGAACAAAATATTGTGTAATAGAATTTATATAATTGAACATTCCTAAACCATCAGGTCCTAGCGCATGCGAAACGACTGGAACCGTTATAATCGGTAAAATAATCAACATTAATTGATACAAACTTTGATATATAAAATTTGATGCAAGCTTTTTCATGCTACTCCTTAAAAAATTAATTAGTATTTGTTTTATTTAAAACATCTCACAACTTCTTTTATTCAAAATAATTTTCAATGTGTGATAAATCAAATTTATCCCCTAATAGCTTTTGATATTCATCAGTAAAAATCCAATTTAATCCATTTGTAGGGGTAAAAGTTAATTCACTCAATAAAATTTGATTATTTACGATATAAAAATCAACTCTAACAAAAGGAAATGCATCAGCTAGATGTTCTGCATATTTACACATTTCTTTATACTCAAAAGGTAATTGAATCAATCTTTCATTTTTTTTCGTTACAGGAAAAATTTCATTACCGTTGTTATCAACATAAGATTTTGTAAATTCTCCTGCTCCTATATGAAAACCATTTTTTTCTATCCCCTCAAATATCCTCTGAGTAATCTCACACATATGAATTTTACCTGAAAACACAAAAAATTTATACTCGTTTTCCATCTCCATAAAAGGCTCAATAATGATTTTGTTTAGTCCCTTTGAATAATGTTTTTGTTGAGACCTTTTTCCAAAATCCCATTTTAAGAATTGTTTCATTTTTTTGAAAAAAACTTTTTTTTGAATATTTTTTTTACTTGTTACAACTATATTATACCCTGAAGCATTTGATTTTTTGGCAACAAATTGATTGGGAAGTTCATCCCATTTTATTTCATCAACCTTATCATAGATTCCTATGACAGGAGTTTTTAAAAAATTTAAGCCTTTCTCATCTAGATATTCTCTAACACCGACTTTATCCGAAATTTTGCCAATTAACTCACTTTTAGGAAGAACTTTTAGTTTTACCCACTGTACTTTTTCAGAAAACTCTATTGGTGAATCCAATCTTAGTCTTTTTTTGAAGTGTTTTAAATAATCTCTTTTACTCATATATTCTGGAAAAAAGCTATTAAGCCTCACCTTAATTAGTTCTTTCATTTTGTTTATCCTCCAATTGTTACAGTTTTTTCTAGTATCCTAGCTTTAGTAATTACTTCTTCATGAAAGCTTTTTATTAAGACAGCATTTGGTCCAATTGAAATATTATCAGCAATTTAAATTTCTCCAAAAATTTTCATCCCTGAACTAATAAAAACATTGCTACCTATTTTAGGAACTAGCTACTTGTGATTCCTACCATTTATATCTATATTAGCATCAGAATACATCAAGTAATTTGGATCTATGCTAGAATCCGATATGTGGTAGTTTTAATCAATAACCAAAAACATTGGGTGACAATCCAAATCCTAGTTTTCTTCCTAATATTTCACAACGAATCATAAATGTTTTCGAATTTAATTTGTAAATCGAACACTTCAAATAGAACTCACGATGTCTCTAAAATAGCTAATACTTTGCAATAAGAAATTTGTTCAATACTAATTATTCTTTGATTACTAAAGTAAGTCCAAAATCTTGAATATCATTTGCTGCTTTATCTCTCCTTATCCAATCCGACAAAATCAACCTTTGATAGTAAACTTATTATTCTTCAAGACTAAGCGACTTAATTTCCCTTTTCAACTTTAATTCAGAAGTCTTTCCTATGATTTTGGCTGGATTTCCGCCAATAATGACTCCTCCCGGAAAACTTTTTGAAACAACTGAACCAGCAGCTACTACTGTGTCTCTTCCTATTTTTACGCCATAATTAATAATCGAATCCGCACCAATAATGACATTGTCTTCTAGTGTTACTGACTCAAACTTCTTCCTGTATTTTTTTTCTGATTGATAATTCCAACTATAATCAAAAATATCGTGTGTTATAAACCGTACATTCGACGCAATATTTACATTATTTCCAATAGAAACTAATTCGGGTTCACTCGGAATAGACGTCGGGTGGTAATAGACATGCTCTCCAAAAAATTTAAAAATATTTTTTTTCTTTAAATATCTTGCTCTCCTTACTCCATTCTTCCGCAATAACAAATTTAGTTCGATTATTTTTTTTTTCATTATTTCTCCTAATATACTTAATCTATATGTTATAAAGTGACATTATCAATCGGACTAATGTCATGATGTCCCATTTCAAATATAGTGAGGTTCTAAAAAAAGGGGTTGAATTTTCCTTCATGGCACGTTTTGAGAGGCCTAGCCAATAAAGCATACCTGCCATTTTAGCCTTATCATTATCTAAAATATCTCTATTCGCTTCAATAATTTTGTTTAATGAAAAAAAGCTCTTATCCATATTTTTTGTAATACTATCTTTTTGAATAAACTGATCTACCAAAACTTCATTGTCAAAATATACTTTAAACTTCTTGGTAATCCTTAACATAAGCTCCCAATCTTGGTATCTTGGAATCTGTTCATCAAACTTTTCTTCCAAAAAAACTTTTTTTTTGCCGAGAATTGTTTGAGTGCTAATAAAATTTTGAGGCAATAAATCTGCTGAAGTAATTAATTCCCCATGATTCCCTAAATTTCTAGTACATGTTCCAGAATTTTTCCCAACTTCTTTAGATTTCATTGCACAAGCAACTATATCCGCCTTACTAGATCGTATAAAATCCAATTGTTTTTGTAGTTTATTTGGGTACCATAAATCATCACTATCTTGAAAAGCAATATATTCTCCCTTAGATTGATCAATTCCTAAATTTCTAGCATATGTAGCTCCATTATTTTCTTTTGTTTTTATTATAGTTAAACGAGAATCTTTTATATCAGATAAAACTTTTAAAGTGTCATCCGTGGAACCATCGTCAACGACCAACAGTTCTATATCAGAATAAGTTTGATTGAGAACACTATCAACCGCTCTTAAAATTGTGTCGCTCCTATTATAGGATGGAATTATCACAGATATCATTATTTTTTCTCCTTTTGAATCATTCTTTGATATGCAAGTGCCATAGAAAAAATGAGAATCATCCCCGCATCAAAGTTACGCTGGAAAAATCCCATGATTACAGCTGTTGTAATTGTCATTAACATTGAGTATGCAAATAACAAGGGGCTAACAATACTGTTTTCAATTTTATCTTTTAGTGATTTAATCATAATCAAAAGAAAGAATAATATATACATTGCTAAACTAAAAATACCACCCTTAATTAAATTAAAAAGGTACCCATTGTGAATTATCGTTATCCCACCATCCGAAAGTGGTACACCAACTAAATCAGAATACATAACCGGGAATAACTGACCAAAACCAAATCCAAATATTTTTTGTAAAATTGTTCCAGAATAATATAATTGTTTGCCTACACTAACCTCATAACCTCTCCAATTATTAACAACAGTTTCATAATTACTCCAATTTCCTATACTAGACGTTTCTACAAAAATCCTTTGAAATTTATTCACCAGTGTGTTGATTATTTTATCTGGTAAAAAACGAATTGTTATGAAAAACACAATAATTATTGCAATTAGAAGGGCCACTTGTTTGGGTTTTATCGATTTTTTTTCTGGTCGAAAAAACAAAAAAATGAATCCTGTCACTAAAAAACTAATAATCATCGTTCTTGAAAAAGATAATATTAATCTGATAGATAATATTACCACTAAAAAAGTATTCACTTTTTTAGAAAATAACACAGCATCCTTAAAATAGCTTTTAAATACTAGAACACCTAGTGCTAATGGGACAACAGTTTCCCCTCCTAATATAGCTGACCTAATTACATTAAACGATCCCGATACAAGAAGTTCTCTTTGAAAAAGAAATATATTCAAAAATACTTTAACTGTATCCATCGCAATATAAATAACGAATAATCTAAAAATAGACGGCTTATACTTTAACTCCGTATAAAGAAACGAGCCCAATATTATATAAACAATGGGTCCTATAAAGTATGAAAAATCTCTTAAAAAATTATATATTAATTGTTGATTAACTATCCCAGCTATTGATCCAGCTATTAAAACTAAAAAGATCGGAAAGTATATAGTATCATAGGGAAGTCGAAATCGATTTCTTACTAAGAGTATTATTATCGACAAAATGCCCACAAAAATTTTTATATTGATTGATAGATATGTCAGTGCAATAAAAAAAACTATTAAAAACATTTCATAATTTTTCAACTTATAATTGTTGATCTCATTTTTCATTTTTTATTCTCATTTCTTGATTACTTATAACTGCTCCACTATATCTAAATCGAAAAAAAAGATTAACAATAAAAAGATCCATATTTTGTAATGATGCCATAAAAAATTGCAATTTATTCTGGCTAATTAATTTATGCTTGTAATTTAGCATTCTAGATACTAATTTAGTTTTCTGTTTCGGAAAATCCATATTTTTTTCGAGCATCGATATTAAATTATTCGTCGATTTTTTCATAATTTCAAAATCAAACGAAATATTTTCTCCAGAATCATGGTGTATATATACTAAATCTGGGTTAATTCCGAATTTCTTTTTTTGGTCAAACATAAGAAGCCATAACAAATAGTCATCAGCTCCATTTGATAGCATTGGATTCATAACCCAATACTCTGGAATAGCTTCTTTTTTTACTAAACATTGCCCCGGTGACACTATCAGGTCTCGGACTTTTAAATATGGATTTTCTTGAGTTGCCTTTTTTTGGTATGCAACCGAAGAATAAATTTTTCTCACAATTGTTTGATTAAAGTTGAAATATCCATTACCTATAATTACATCATAATTTGATACTTTATTATAATTTGATACTAGTGAACCTACAGTTAGTTCATCATCTTGATCCAAAAATTGCACATACTTTCCAACTGCTCTTTTGAGTCCAGTTATTCTAGCTTGATGGATACCTAAATTTTGTTTATGCTTAATGATATTAATTGCTAAACGATTATGAACAGGCATAATAATATTATATTCTGGACTATCATTAACTAAAATGACTTCAACCTTAATTCCATTTAAATTAGCTTTTTTAATTGCTAATTCTACAGAATTCAGTAATCGTTCTAGATAATTGTTCCCTTTATAAAATGGAATAATAATTGAAATATCCAACTCATCGTCCCCCTATTATTAGAAATGGTTTCCCCTCTCTAATTAAATCTCCCTTTTATTTTGCTTAATCGACTGAATTTGTTACCTCTCTAACACGAGCAAATTCCATATTGCTCTTATTATGATTAATATTTTTAATTCTTTTTCAAGAAAAATCTTATATTACTTATACTGAGCTTATTTTTCTGTAGTACTATTTTATCTTTGATCACTTCTGTTGACACAGCAAACACTTTTCCTATCAGGACAACTTCTCACCTATTTTGTAAAAATCAATAATTTCTTTTGCATGTTTATCCATAGACTTTATTTTTCTATCTGTATGAGGATTTTCAATTTTATCAATAATCCTTTTTACGTCGATAGTTATATCTGAATAAACATACTCCGGATCAACCAAATCTTTTGCACCCACATTAGTATGAACAATAACGTCTTTCCCGTAGCTAAGAGCCTCTAAAACAACAAAACCAAATGTTTCTTTCCATTTACTAGGAACAAATAAAATATCTATGTGCTGATAAACTGCAGCAATTTGATCAGCACTATATCTACTACCATTTATAATATTCTCATTTTCTTCTGATTTGATATCACCGTATATACGATATTCAAAGTCTGTTGTTCCTAAAATTTGAGGTAATTTTAAAAATTCATAGTATCCCTTATACTCTTGATATGGTCCGATATATGCTATTACTTTCTTTTTACGTTTTATTTTTTCTACTTTGTGTTTGCTGATAGAAGTATTAGTTATTGAAATTACATTGTAAGCTTCTTCTCTGATCCATGGTAAATTTTTAATAAATACTTCTTTAGAAATAGTACTATTAAAATGAAATTGATCGATCATACAGAATATAGAATAATAGAATTCTTTTAATTGTCTATATTCTTCAAACTCATCTTTGGTTAGCATAATCTCTTTTTGAATGTTATTTCCAGTTAAAACTAAAGATTTTTTCATATCTAATATATTTACTATTTTTCTAAGATATGCGTAGTGCTTAAACTGAAAAAGCCTTAACTTATTGGTAGACATAGACTGTTTTGACGCTTGCAACCAATTTTCTATAGTATTCTTATCATCATAAGATTTACCATCCAAAAAAAAATTAGGTTCTGGTGCTAACCCAAAATAGTCATGGGAAGTATAAACAATTTTTATGTTCAATTGTTTCGCACTTTCAAAAAACTCTTTGTGAATTCCCATTAATGTATGAATGTGAATAACATCTGGCTGAATTAACATCAAAAATTCATGGTACATTTTTAATGATGCATGAACCATAAAATCCTTTGGCGTCCTTATTCCTCCAAACAACGCTAGAGGCAAACTATTGTATAACTCATATACAATGGTATTATCACCTGATTTTATTGTGTCTTTTTTTATATATGACTTTCTCTTTACAAGATCAAGCTTTCCAGGATATAAAGAAATCACTTGATGACCTTGAACAGCTTGTTCTTGCATTAAATCTAAGGCATATTTAACTAGTCCTCCTGATCTGTTTGGAGGATAACCTAAACTATAGTGAAGAATTTTCATAGATTTATTCAATCCTTAAATAATTTTTCATAATTAAAACTGACTGCTTCCCATTGAAAAGATTCTCTAATCCGTTTTTTTGCTAAGCTCGATAATTCTAAGATTGTATTTTCACACAGTTGATCAGTATGCTCTATTAAGCTACTAAGATTATTCTCTTCCTTTTCCCAATACAGAGAAGTTTCTTTGGCAACTTCTCTGTTGAAACCAACATTTAACAATAAGTTTAATTTGGTAGAAGACAATGCTTCTAACAGAGAAGGGTTTGTCCCACCTACTTCATGACCATGTAAATACGCGAACGCATTTTCTCTTATATATTTCAACAACTCTTGATTATAGACGGTTCCCACAAATTTTATTCGTGGGTCCATTTCGAAATTTGTTTCTTTTTTTAGCATGTTATAAAATTTGTTTTTTTCAACATTTGCTATCAAAATAAAATCTTTTTTCGTATTTGATTTCATAAATTCCTTAATCATAATTTCATAATTATTTTCGGGAACAAACCTTCCTACCACTAAATAATATTCATTTGATATAACTTTATTTTCTTCAAACCATTTCTTCACACAATCATCACGACTAGTTAGAAGTGATTTCTCTAGCTCAGTTCCGTAAGACAAATATGTGGTTTTGGGCATATATTTATAGTAATCTTTTTTGATATACTCTTGTATATTTAAACTATCACATATCAATAAATCCGCATGCTTAACCATCAGTCTTTCTGAATATTTCCAGTACTTCCGAACTGGATAGCTCCACTTGGCTCTAAGCCATTCATGACCATCAGGATTAACATACAGTTTCCCACCAATCTTTTCGATTTTTTTCTTATAGTAATTTATAAAGGGTCCAATCCGACAGGCTAAAATATAAAATATAGGGGAGTTTACATGTTTTTTTTTAGCCAATTCAATTGAATAATCTAAAGATTTCATGTCATAATATATAGCTTTTGCTGGACCAAGATTAGGTACATCAATGTTAAAACAGTCTGATTGATTATGTTTAAAATGTTTTTGACCGTTCCCATATAAATTATCCCCATTATTCATACAAGCGACATGATACTCAATATTTTCACTTTTTTTGTATTCCGTAAGTTTTTCAACAAAAGTTTCAAACCCTCCATATTTTGCTGGAATCCCTTTAGCTCCAACAATATAAATATGCTGTATAAAGTTACTCATCAATATGCTCCTCTAGATAAAAACATTGCTTTAATTGTCTGAAAAATAATCTTCAAATCATTTGCTATCGTTTGATTTCCGATATATTCTAAATCAAAATCCACCATATCATCGAAATGGACGTCATTACGTCCTCTAACCTGCCATAAACCAGTACAACCGGGTTTCACACTCAAGCGCAACATATCACGCTGACTATACTCCTCGACTTCTCTTTGCAAAGGTGGTCTTGGCCCAACTAAAGTCATATCCCCTTTTAGCACATTTAGAAGCTGAGGAAGTTCATCAATACTGGTTTTCCGAATCCTTTTCCCAACTTTAGTTACTCTAGGATCTTCTTTTATTTTAAACATGGCACCTTCAATTTCATTATGTTCAAGCAGATCACTTAATTGCTCTTCTGCATCTGTGCACATCGAACGAAATTTGTACATAGTAAATAAGGAGCCATCTTTCCCAACTCTTTTTTGAGAGAAAATAACAGGCCCTTTGGGGTCTTCTTTTTTTATCAAAACAGCAACAATAAGTAATACTGGGCTCAGTAAAAACAAACCTAGCAAACTGCCTAAAATATCTAAGCATCTTTTGAGTACGTAAAAATATAAAGATTGCTGTCCAAAATTTTCACCTAAATTTGAATCAGCACCTTTATTAATTTGATTTATTCCTTCTTTAGGTCGTGTATTTCTTTCAACATTTACAAACTTTCCCTCCACATTTAACACTCCTTTTTAAAACTCCTATCATACCAACAACTAAGTTATGCATTTTTTATACAACAACCATTATGTACTAAACGCATACCAACAAAATATATAATTACACTTTTTCTAAAACAAGCCGAATTTCTTCTTTTTAATTTCTTTAAAATCTGGTCTTTGGATATCATCTCCATTTAAGATATCCTTAGTCATCTGCTGCATCGCTTCGACATGCTCAGTTCCCATATCTTTAGCGATAGCATCATATGCCTTCTTCATAAAGAAACCACGTTTTTCAACGTTATGAGCATCAGATGCCATCATATATACCATATTATGAGCAACCATCTGTTTTGCCGTTTTTTCAATTTTATTTCCAAAAACACCAACATAACTAGGTGCAGTTAACTGTGTTAACACACCCATTTCTAAAAACGGCAACAACTCATTAGGATCTTCTATGAATTTACTATTTCTTTCTGGATGAACAATGATTGGAATATGACCTGCCTCTAACAACTTAATAAATAATTGTTCTGCGTAAACCGGAATCTCATTCGTTGGAAACTCAATTAAAATATACCGATTATCAAGATCTGCGAATAAAATATCATTGTTTTGAATTTGCTCTAGCAAATCCCCTCCGATACGTACTTCTTGTCCTTCAAATAATGTAAGCGGAATGTTCCTATGGTCTAACTCTGCTTGAAGAGCTGACACACAAGAAATAACTTTTCCTGCCGTATTATCATATTTACCATTATTATGGTGGGGCGTACACAGAATATGAGTGATTCCTTGTTTAACAGCCATTCGTGCCATTTCAAGTGAATCATCAATTGATTGGGCCCCATCATCAATTCCTGGTAATATATGGCAATGTAAATCAATCATTCGTTTATTCCTTTCTAATTTCTAGGAACCATAGTAATAACCTTGATCTGTGATACTTTTAGATCCGTTATACACAACTCCAAGAATATTCGCATCGACCATCTCTAATAAACTTTTTGCCTTTAAAAGAGAATCTCTTTTTGAGACATTCTCACGGACAACTAAAATCGTTCCATCAGATTTAGAAGAAACGATCTGCGCATCAGTCACAGCAACGACTGGCGGCATATCAAAGATAATCAAATCATATTGTTGTTTTAATTCTTGCAACAATTCTCCCATTCTTCGAGAGTCTAACAATTCAGATGGATTTGGTGGTTTCGGTCCACTAGTCATCAAAGATAAATTGTCCACTCCAGATGATTGAATAACTTGGTGCAACACTGTTTCACGACTACCTAATAACGTACTTAAACCACGTATATTATCTAATGAAAAACTCTTTGCGACTGTCGGCTTACGCATATCAGCATCCACTAATAATACCCGTTTACCTGAATTAGCAAAAACAACGGCTAAATTAGCAGAAGTAGTAGATTTACCTTCACTCGGTCCAGAAGAAGTAACAACTAATGTCTTTAAATCACGATCCACCATTGCATATTGAATATTGGTTCGAATTGTTCGATATTGTTCTGAAATCGGTGAAGATTTATCCGCTAGAGTAATCAAACTGACTGCTCTAGTTTTTTGTTTCTTTTGTTGTCTTATTTTATTTACCATCTCTTACTCCTTTAAACTCTTGGACGACTTCTACGTACTGGCGTAGATTCATCTGACTTAGCTTTTTCTTTTGGTATGTTTTTTGGTATCGTTGTGTTTATATTTCTTTGGTCCATAGCAGATGAAACTGGTGCCGCTCGGACAATTTTTGCACTTAGTTCTTTTGCTGTCATATTAGGTACAACTCCTAAGATAGTAAAACCAAGCTCCTCTTCAACAAAGCGATCATCTTTAATCGTTTTATCGAATAATTCCAAAATAAAGGATGCGGCTATACCGAACATTACTCCTAATGCCAATCCAATAACTAAGTTCAATTTATCATTCGGTGAAACTGGTTTAACATTAGCCGTTGCCGAAGATATAATTGTAATTTTATCTACATTCAGCATATCTTTTGCTTTTTCTTGGAAAACTAATGCTGTTTGATTGGCAATATTTTGAGCGATGATTGGATCGGTTACTTTTGAAACGATCGAAAACATTTGTGAATTCTGTGATTGATCCACAGAAACACTCGCCCCTAATTCTTCAACTGACAAATCAATTTCATGTTCAGCCTTCATTCGTTGTTGCACTTCACTCATTACCGTGTCACTTTTGATCAAATCTTTATACGTATTGATCATCTGCAAATTTCCATTGATATCATTGACATTCATTGTTTCGTTTTGAGGCAATCGTACAATCAATTGCGCCTGAGAGCTATATTTAGGTGTAATCACAAAATAAGTGAATACTCCGGCAATTCCTAATCCTAAAAACATGCTGACAATAATCAAACCTACTCGTTTCTTCAACACTCCAAGTAATTCTTGTAAACTGATCGTTTCTTCCATTTTTTCCTCCAATTAATACATACAAATAATTTCAATTTCAAAATAAATCAAGCTCATGTTATTGTTAAAAATCGTTTGACGGCACTTCAACTCCCTCTTCTAAAACGGCTGGTATGTCATTAACTGAATAGTTTCCTAAAAGTTGATCAATTAATCCCAACTTATCTGCTAATTTTTTTCTTAAACTATCATTTTTAATTAGTTCAAGCTGATTAAAGCTAACTATAAAGTTTTCAGAAGTCGCCTTATCCGTCAATTTTTCACCATCAATCATTAAATCAATTGATTCGTTTAATTCTTTATATTGCTTGACTTGAGTATCCATTTCATTCAATAAAGCTGTGATCGCATTGTGCCACGAACCGGCATATCCAGAAATTTTATTTCGTATTTTCAAAACTTCCTCATCGGTTGCCTTTTCATTAATGACCACTGTATCTCCATTGTTTGTCCAATCAGCTGGTGCTTGAACTAATAACAAGGTTACCTGTTTTTGGATGTTGATTTTGTCCTGGATTTCTTTTATCTTACTAGTTAACTCTTTTTTATTTTGAGACACTTCGGAAGTGTCCGCAGAAAAATCTTTACTTTTTAAGCCAAAATCTTCTGCATTAGCCTTTATAGCTGTTATGTTTCCTTCAATTTCCTTGACTGCAGATTCTTCTATTGGATCTATTAAAAACTCTTCCTGATCACTTTGATATAACTGCCGGACTTTTTCATTCAGCTGCTTGATCTTAACAGCTTCATGTTTTACTGTCGCTTCAGCATATTCAAGTTTTCTCTGGTGCTGCTGATTAGCATTCAATCGTATTCCCAAAAAACAAATACCCATTGAGAAACTAATCACAATCAAATAAATGACTATTTTTACTTTACCTCGATCTACCAACCAACTTTTTATCACTCTTACACTCCTTTAATACACCAACATTTTGTAACCAACCTTTTTATTTTTTTACATAATAAGTTTATGATGAGTCCGTTTGTTATTATTCGATCGTTTTCAAAAAAGCCAAATAATCTGTTTGCTCACTTGTTTCTTGAATAGTCAGTTGATCAAATCCTCCATCAACAAAATCTGACATGTGACCTGACAATTTATGGGTGATTGTTGCATTGCCAATCAGCTCCATCCAATATCCGTCTGCATCATCCTCGTGTACAACCGTTTTTACCATACCACCTGTATTTTTGACCGTAATTGTTTCTCCAAATTCGTTATTATGTAGTAATACATACATTAAACTGCTAGCACACATCGCTGTCCCACACGCACTGGTAAAGCCTACACCACGTTCAAAGGTACGTACAAAAAGTTGATTCTCACCTAAAATTTCAACAAAACTTACATTGATTCCATCAGGAAAAATAGGATTTTCTTCATTGACATACGTTGCAATCCGCTCAAATTCTTCACTCATGAGCGTTTGATGATCTACAAATGTAATCAAGTGAGGATTAGGGACCGCTACCGCAGAAAATTTCAACGTACTAGATAATTCTGGAATTATCTCGTCAATGATCGTCTTATTTTTAGTCTTCATCGGAATTGCTTCTGCTTCAAAACGAACAGGTGAAATTTCCACCTGATAGGTTGCTATATTTTCAGCTAGATTAACTGCTTGCCGTACTTTTAAATCAGCAAACATCGTTTCAACAGTAAAAAGCTCTTGATTGTATTTCTCAGCTAAATATCTGGCAACTGTACGTAAGCCATTACCGCACATACTTGCTTCACTACCATCACTATTGATCACACGCATTTTAGCTAGTGATGCTCCTTTTACTACTTCTTCAACAAGCAAAAGACCGTCCGCACCACCAAGTAAACCTGATCTTCTATTGCATAAACGGATGCGCAGATCATCGATTTCCTTATCTGTAAAAGGCCGTGCTAATTGAGTTTCATCAATCAAAAAGAAATCATTTTCTGATCCATGAACTTTTTGCATAGTTACATTCATTGTAAGGACTCCTTTACTTTTACCCAAATTTCTCTTTCCTACACCTATTAGTATGCCACAAAAAAAAAGAGGAAAACAGAGTAATTTACTGTTTTCCTCAAAAAAATTTATAAAAAGTTTCTAATTCCCTATTATTTAGCTGCTGAAAAGCGTTTGTTTACTTCATCCCAGTTCACAAGATTCCAAAATGCTTCAATGTAATCTGGACGAACGTTTTTATATTTTAGATAGTAAGCATGCTCCCACACGTCTAAACCTAAAACTGGTGTTTGACCATCCATTAAAGGAGAATCTTGGTTAGGTGTTGAAGTAATTTGTAATTTGCCATCATTTAAAACCAGCCATGCCCAACCTGAACCAAAACGTCCAGTTGCAGCTGTTTTAAATTCTTCTTTTAATTTATCAAAACTACCAAAAGCAGCATCGATTGCTTCCTTGATATCACCAGTTGGTGCGCCACCTGCATTAGGTGCTAGGATTTCCCAGAAGAATGAATGATTGGCATGTCCGCCGCCATTATTACGTACAGCTGTACGAATGTCTTCAGGAATACTATCCATATCAGCGATCAACTCTTCTACTGATTTAGTCCCAAGCTCAGGGTGTTTTTCAATTGCTGCATTTAAGTTTGTCACATAAGTGTTGTGGTGTTTGTCGTGATGTAAATGCATTGTTTCTACATCAATATAAGGTTCTAATGCGTCATAAGCATATGGTAAATCTGGTAAAGTGTAAGTCATAAAAAATCCCTCCATTAATTAAGTATAGCGTTTCATACATTCATAGCATAACAGATTTTATGGCAACCTTCAAAGTAATTGCTTACAATATTTTAGCTAAACTTGTTTTTCCTTAATAACTCATTTAAAATGACGTGTGTACTTAAAATCAAGTCAGGAGAGAATCTATGAATACATTTACGCTTTTTAAATCTTCACTTTTTCGATTTTCTGATCTGCGTTCTGCTAAAAATATGCCTTTTTGGAAAGTCATTTTATACATTGCTTTTTTAAGTGTTGTTCTTGCTTTTCCAATTACTAAACAAATGTTTTCTGTCATGAAAGATATTAGAAATGACGGTCAAAAAATAGCAGCGAAACTGCCCGATTTCAAAATCGATGCTGGAAAAATGCACACAGCTAAAAATACTGAAGGGTTTATTTATCAAACAAATTCAATTATTTTTACCTTTGATCCTCAAGGAAAAAGGGCACTTAGTGATATTGCTGCTGATTCAGTTGGTGAAGCTGTCAGTTTAGGTTTACTAAAGGATGAATTTGTTATTGTATTCCCAAATTCAGGGGCTGCCGTATCATTATTTGGTGCTAACCAGTTTGACATTCCTTATTCAAAAGGCTCTTTAGATGGCTTAAGTAGCCAAAATATAAAAAAAGGGTTAGACACTGCTAGCTTGCCATTTTGGATCAGATTGATCGCTTTTATTTTTACTTTATACCCAACATTTATCAATTTGATCATCAATTTACTTATGATTGCCGTTGGCGCTAATTTATATAGTAAGGTTCGTTTGTATAAACTACGTTTTTTAGATTGCTTAAAGATCACAACCTATTGTGCTACACTCCCTGTGATTCTCAGCAGTTTGCTCCATTTTATCAGTCGCTCTTTCGATGATAATTTTTTGATTGTTTTTGTTTCCCTATTGATCTTTTTCTTTGCGATTCGTAAGGAAAAACAGCAGGAGCCACCTCTGGTTTAAGTGAATCTTAAACATTTCTTACATTCTCAGCTTTGTAGTTATGTGTTAAGATAGACCATGAATTATATTTGTTGATAAGTAAACTACAAATAATAGTACAGTAATTAAGGAGCGAAAAGATTATGGGAAAATTGACCCATCGGAAAAATACGCGGCAAGTCAAAGTTGGCGATTTAACTATTGGCGGTAGCGATGAATTATTTATTCAAAGTATGTGCACAACAAAAACACATGATGTTGAAGGTACTGTTGCTCAAATCAAGCGCTTAGAAGACGCAGGGTGTCAAATTGTTCGTGTGGCCGTTCCGGATGAAGCTGCTGCTGAAGCTTTAGGTGCCATTAAAAGTCAAATTTCGATTCCATTAGTTGCTGATATTCATTTTGATTACCGACTAGCACTAAAAGCAATCGAACAAGGTGTTGATAAAATCAGAATCAACCCTGGAAACATTGGACGTAAAGACCGTGTAGAAAAAGTAGTTACAGCCTGTAAAGCTAAAGGTATCCCGATCCGAATCGGTGTGAATGCTGGTTCTTTAGAAAAGAAATTCTTACAACAATACGGCTATCCAACAGCGGAAGCGATGGTTGCTAGTGCGGTTGAACACATTAAAATACTTGAAGATTTAGACTTTTACGATATCATTGTTTCATTGAAAGCTAGCGATGTTAACTTAGCTATTGAAGCCTACTCTTTAGCAGCTCAAACATTTGATTATCCTTTACATTTAGGGATCACTGAAGCTGGAACCAAATTTTCCGGCGGAATGAAATCAGCAGCAGGGCTTGGCGCATTGCTTTCCCGCGGTATCGGAAATACTTGTCGCGTTTCATTGTCTGCTGATCCAGTCGAAGAAATCAAAGTTGCTAAAGAAGTCTTGAAAGCTTTTGGTTTAGCAAGTAATGCTGCTACATTGATTTCTTGTCCGACTTGTGGACGAATCGAAATCGATTTGATTCCGATTGCTAATGAAATCGAAGAGTATATTGAAAAAATCAAAGCACCAATCAAAGTTGCTGTTTTAGGCTGTGCTGTTAATGGTCCTGGTGAAGCTCGTGAAGCTGATATCGGAATTGCTGGCGGAAATGGTAAAGGAATGCTTTTCAAAAAAGGTAAAATCATTCGGACAGTTCCAGAAGAAATTATGGTTGATGAATTAAAAAAAGAAGTCGATCTTCTAGCTGAAGCTTATGCACGCGGAGAAAAAATATAAGAATCTACTTTATAAAAAAGATTGAAACTAGCTAATAGTTCAATCTTTTTTTGTTTGAAGTTATTTTTTGTTACAATGGACTAGCGAGGAGGGAATCAATATGGGACAACCTATTATCTATCTTTATGAACAAATGAAAGAAGAACAAGTTGAGTCAATCAGACAAAGCGCTTCTGAGTATCTTGTTATTGATGCCAAAAGAGAATCACCACAAGTGATTGAAGACGATATTGAGATCATGTTAGGCTGGGATAAAAAATTGGGACAACGTTTACTAGATTCTGAAACGAGCCGCTTAAAGTGGGTTCAATCTATTTCTGCTGGTGTGGACACGTATGATTTAAACCGATTTGCTGAAAAGAAAGTCTTACTTTCTAACGCTAGTGGCATTCATAGCATATCGATCTCAGAGCATGTTTTAGGTGTTTTATTAGCCGAGTTTAGAGGTATTCGTACAAGTATTAATAATCAATCAAAAAAAGAATGGACTAGGAATAATATTTCCTACAGACAATTATCTGCACAAAAAATGTTGATTGTGGGAACTGGCCATATCGGACAGCGGCTTGCGGTTTTTGCACAAGGTTTAGGTATACAAACTTATGGCGTTAATACTTCCGGTCACGTAACAGATGGTTTTATCGAATGCTATTCACATAAAAATATGAGTCGAATCGTTAATGAAATGGATATTGTCGTCAATATTCTGCCATTAACTGATGTTACTTATCAAATGTATAATGAATCAATGTTTCTTGCTATGAAACCTGGAACTGTTTTTGTTAATGTTGGTCGTGGTCCTTCTGTTAACACGAAGGATTTGATTCATGCATTAAATACAGGACAGCTAAGCTTTGCTGCTTTAGATGTTTTTGAAGAGGAGCCGTTGCCTACTGACAGCCCGTTATGGAGCATGGACAATGTTTTACTCACTCCCCACATTTCTGGTTTAACACCTGAATTTAAAACAAAACTAATGACGATATTTATGCAAAATCTTCGACAATTTCTAAAAGATAAAACGATAACAAAAAATGAAATAGCTTTAAATCAAGGTTACTGAACAAAATAACTAAAAAAAATACTGACTGGATCCTTAATGAAAAGGTTTCAGCCAGTATTTTTTATTATTTTTGATCTTTTTCTGTTTCCTTTACCAGATAGATCGGACGTTTCTTTGTTTCCAAGAAAATTTTCCCGATATATTTACCAATAATTCCCAGGCAAAGCAACTGCAAGCCACCAACAAAAAGAATAATACAAACCATTGATGGCCAACCGCTAGTAGGATCTCCTTGGATGATCGTTCTAAAAAAAATAACAAGCATCGCAATAACTGAGCCTACACATGAAAAAGCACCTACATATGATGCTAGATTTAAAGGCGCTTCTGAAAAATTGACGATTCCATCGATCGAATAACTTAACAAACTCCAAAAAGACCATGAAGTAGCACCAGCTACTCGCTCACGATTTTCATAAGAAAGATATTCTGTATTAAAACCAACCCAGCTGAAAATCCCTTTTGAAAAACGATTGTACTCTGTCAGTTCTAAAATAGCATCCACCATCTGACGTGTCATCAGACGAAAATCTCTGGCACCATCAACCATTTCAGTTTCGCCAATTCTATTTACTAATCGATAAAACATGTTAGCAAAGAAGCTACGTATCGGCGGTTCCCCATCTCGATCACCACGTCTTGTGCCAATACAATCTAATTCTTTATTTTTTTCTAACATTTGAATCATTTGAGGCAACAATTCTGGCGGGTCTTGTAAATCCACATCCATAACTGTGATCAAATCACCTTTAGCTTCTTTAAGTCCTGCATACAAGCCAGCTTCTTTTCCAAAATTTCTAGAAAAGGAAAGATAGCGAACTTTGCTCGGATGTTCTTTATACAAAGTTCTCAGTGCATCCAACGTATGATCTTTTGATCCATCATTAATAAAAATGTATTCTATGTTCTGTTTGATATTTAAACTTACTTTTTCCACTTCTTCAAAAAACAGCGGAATTGCCTCCTCTTCGTTGTAACAAGGAACAATAATAGATAGCATGAAATTTCCTCCAAGAAACGTATTCTTTTGTCATTATAACACATCTCTGTGACAGAATAATAATGAACGCCATTCATTCTTTTGACCAGTCACAAAATAAAATAACCACATACATGAAAATAAAACCACTAAAAATAAATAACATCTATTGTTTAATTAATATAAAAAATATATCAGGAAACTCCTGATATATTAATACTTTAAAACAAAAAAATATTATTAATGTAACTTTAAATAATTATTAGGTTTTTTATTTTCTTTTTATTTTCAATTGAAATCTATCGATTAAATGGTTATTATGTAAATAGTAAATGTTTTTTATGATATATTCATTTTTGTGAAAAGAATAACTTTTAATCAAAAAAGTATAATTATTTATTGAAGGGAGACTAAATATGTTAGAAGACATCTTATTAGATGATGTTGCCCAGCGTAAAATCAGTGTTTTTAATCAACTCTTAACTACTGCAGAC